>JAAZUZ010000046.1 GCA_018623875.1 Synechococcus sp. HW_metabat.21 | reverse complement strand
TGGTTGGCGCCGCCAGGGTGCCGTTGATCAGGGCGGAGTCGCCAAATGCGGAGCCGGGAATCGCTGCAGACGCGGCCAGCAGGGGCAGATTGGCGTCCATGGCGTGCACGGCTTTGGGATGTCTTTACGGCTATCCCGCATCTGGGCCTCGCCCTCAAGGGGCTCCACCCTGCGCCTACGGGAGCGACCGATCAGCGTTTAAATCTACCAGTGAGACTGAACTGTCCTAGGCATTTCTACCCAGGAGCGCCTGCCTAGGAGGGCAGGTGATCCCAGCGGCTTCCGCCTTGGTGGAGTTGCAGCACTTGCGAGCGCGAGGCCACACCGGCCCCTTCCCAGGCGCGGACCATGGTCTTGCTGACGGCGACAGCCGAGTCCTCAGGGCAGAGGGCCAGGATGCTGGGCCCGGCGCCGCTGATCACACAGCCCCAGGCACCGGCGGCCATGGCCGCATCGCGGACCTCTTTGCCCCCTTGGATGAGCCCCCAGCGATAGGGCTCGTGGATCCGGTCATGCATGCCATCGGCAATCAGATCGCCGTTTCCGGTGCGCAGGCCCTGTAGGAGCAGGGTCAGGCAACCCAGGTTGGTGACCGCATCGGGAATGGAGATGGCCTTGGGCATCACCCGCCGCGCTTCGCTGGTGGAGAGGCGTATCGCTGGGATCGCCACCACCACCATCACCTTGGGGTCCCACTCGCAGCGCACGACGCGCCAGCGGTGGGAGGCCGCGCGCGCTGTCAAACAGAGCCCGCCGAGGAGAGAAGGGACCACGTTGTCGGGGTGGCCTTCAATGTCGATCGCCAGCTCCAGCAACTTCTCGCGGCTCAGCTTCTCGCCAATCAGGGCGTTCGCTCCCATCAAGCCGGCCACGATGGCTGTGGCGCTGCTGCCCAATCCCCGAGCGGGGGGTACGGCCAAGCGGACCCGGGCCTCAATGGCGATGGGTTCTTCTCCTGCCTCTTTCCAAACCCGCTGCGCAGCTCGATAGACGAGGTTGTCGGGGCCGCCGCGCAGGTGGGAGCCCTCACTGCCTTCGATCACCAATTCGAAGCGCTCACCCCCTCCTTCGATGCAGCGCATCTCGAAGCGGTTATTGAGATCGAGGGCTGCACCAAGGCAATCAAAGCCGGGACCCAAGTTGGCTGTTGTGGCGGGGACATCCACCACAACCCCCTGTCCGATGCGGGGGCGGGCCATGCGCTCTGTTCTGCTGGGCTCAGTGTCCCACTCAGGCGTTCAGGAGCCGGGCCCTACAGGCGGCACTGAACAGGCCCGTCTCGGCATCGATCAAGGCATGGACTGGGATTTGTTCCACCACCGAGCTCAGGCGTCCTTTGTTGAGAAGGGGGCCAAGGAACCGTTCTGACTGCAACTCCTTCAGCAGCTTGCCTGCGGTCCCGCCGCCCACCCAGAGGCCGCCAAAGCAAAGGCTTTGCAGGGCAAGATCCCCAGCGGCGCTGCCATAGGCCGCGAGCCAGAGATCCAGTGCCGCGCGGGCTAAGGGGTCACCGGCGGTGGCCGCCGCAGCCGTCGCGGCTGGCAAGTCCGTCTCCGGGGTGGCCATCAGGGCGTGGTTGCGTCCATCGGGATGGCTGGCCAAGCGCCAGCGCATCACGTCCCCGAGGCCTGTGCCGCTGACCACCCGCTCGATGGATAAACGCGGCAGCCCCAACTCCTGCATCAGCCAGGTTTTCAATTGCCATTGCTCCTCCGTGCGGGGCGCGAATTCGGCATGGGAGGCCTCGCTGGCCATCGCCTGAAGACCCGTGGCCGTTGGAACGCCGATGGCGACACCCAATCCAGTGCCAGCTCCGAGGATGGCGATTGGAGCCCTCGGGTCGGGCTCGCCGTCAGGGGCGGCCCGCAGGGTCGCCTGTTGCTCGGGCTGAAGATGCGGCAGCCCGTAGATCAAGACCGCAAAGTCATTGACGAGTTCGACAGCCTTCAACTGACACTCACGTGCCAGTTGCTGCTCCTCGAGCAACCAGGGCAGGTTGGTGAGTTTCACGCGTCCCTGACGCACCGGTCCGGCGATGGCAAAACAGGCCTGCTCGGGACGGGCAAAGCCGGAACCTTCGCCGCCCAGAAAGTCGTTCACCAGGGCCGAAAAGTCGGGCCACTCGGCCGAGACGTAGCGCTGAGCGGCACACCGCACCAGCGCGGACCCCTCAACGCGGTAGAGGCCCAGCAGGGTCTTCGTGCCGCCGATATCACCGGCGAGGAGCGTGGTCATCGCGGATCAGCAGGGGCTGATCTTGAGCCCCGCTCCCCGATCTTGATTCGCCGTTTTGGCGGCGGCAACAAGTGTGTCCAAGGCGATGCTGCCGAGGTCCCCATCGCGGCGGCTGCGAAGGCTGATGCTGCCACCCTCGGCTTCCTTGGCACCGATCACGCCGAGCACGGGGATCTTCATCTGCTCGCCGTTGCGAATCAGCTTGCCCAGGCGATCACCGGAGTGATCGACGCTGGCGCGGATCCCTGCTGCCTTGAGGGCCGTGGCAACGGACTCCGCGTACTCGCGCACCTCGTCGGTTACTGGCAACAAACGGATCTGTTCGGGAGCGAGCCAGAAGGGGAAATCCCCGGCATAGTTCTCGGTCATGATCCCGAAGAACCGCTCCAGTGAGCCGAAGATGGCGCGGTGAATCATGATCGGTCGCTGCCTTGAACCGTCGGCGGCGACGTAGTCCAGGTTGAATCGCTCCGGCAAATTGAAGTCCAGCTGGATCGTGGAGCACTGCCACATCCGGCCGATGGCGTCCTCGATCTTGAGGTCAATCTTCGGTCCGTAGAACGCGCCGCCGCCCTCGTCGATCTTGTAGCTCCAACCCTTGCGATCGAGGGCTTCAATCAGGCCCTGGGTGGCGAGATCCCACACCGCGTCCTCCCCAATGGATTTCTCAGGGCGGGTCGAGAGGTTGATCTCGTAATTGCGGAAATCGAAGGTCGAAAGGATCTCTTCAGTCAGGTTCAAGATCGCCAGGATCTCATCGCTGATCTGCTCGGGGAGGCAGAAGACGTGGGCGTCGTCCTGGGTGAAGCCGCGGACACGCATGAGGCCATGCATCACCCCGGGGCGCTCATAGCGGTAGACCGTTCCCAGCTCGGCCCAGCGGATCGGGAGCTCGCGATAACTGCGCAGGGTGCTGGCGTAGGTCAGCACATGGAAGGGGCAGTTCATCGGTTTGAGCTGGTATTCCCGCTCATCCACCTGCATGGGGCCAAACATCGACTCGCTGTAGAAGTCGAGGTGGCCCGAGGTCTTCCAGAGGCTGATGTCAGCCACATGGGGCGTGTACAGCAGCTCGTAACCGGCGTTGAAGTGCAGCTCGCGCCAGAGGTTCTCAATGAGAAGGCGCATGCGGGCGCCACGGGGGTGCCAGAACACCAACCCCGCGCCGGCTTCGTCCTCAATGGAGAACAAATCCAGGTCCGTGCCGATTCGGCGGTGATCGCGGCGTTTGGCTTCTTCTTGCCGGCGCTTGTACTCCGTGAGCTGCTCCGCGGTCTCCCAGGCGGTGCCGTAGATGCGCTGGAGCTGGGCGTTGTTCTCGTCGCCTCGCCAGTAGGCACCAGCGACGCTTTCCAGGTCAAACGCCTTGGCGTTGAGCTCTTTGGTGTTGCTGACGTGGGGGCCGGCGCAGAGGTCCCACCACTCTTCCCCCAGGGTGTAGAGACTGATGGGTTCTTGAATGCCCGCCAGGATTTCGAGCTTGTAGGGCTCGTTCTGGGCCTGGATCTTTTGTTCGGCTTCGGCGCGGCTCACTTCAAGGCGCTCCAGCGGAAGCTTCTTGTTGATGAGCTTGATCATTTCCTTCTTGATGGCCTTGAGGTCGGCCTCGGTGAAGGGATCGGGATTATCGAAGTCGTAATAGAAGCCGTTTTCCGTCCAGGGACCGATGGTCACCTGGGCCTTCGGAAACAGGCGCTGCACCGCCATGGCCATCACGTGGCTCATGGAGTGGCGGATGCGCAGAAGCTGCTCGCTCTCGCTGGTCTTAGGCAGATGCACCGTCACCACGTCCTGCCCTGCATCACTGGCTGCAGGCTCGGCGGTTCGGGTCGCGGTCACGGCGGCGGTATAGCAACCCTGATCCTACGCAGCGCAATTCAGACCATTACTAGGGTGTGGGGGTGAGCGACCCTCAAGAATCCAAGGCTGAGTCAGCTGAACTGCTCGACCATTTGCTCGAGTCCCTCTTCGCCGACTTTCGCTACTGGTTCAAGCGTGGTCTCGTCCTCTTGGACCATGCCCCGGATGATCTGGTGCCTGCCCCGGAGCAGCGGGCTCTTCGGGCTTCGTTGGAGGAAGCGCTTCAGGCGATTGCGGCCGCCCAGGCCCTCCGGGCCGCCTGCTCGACCCCAATGGCGGTGGACATGGATGCCATGACTCCTTGGCATCGATTGATGATGCGGGTTTGGAGTCTCTCCGCGATGCTGCGCGTGGCTGGGGTGCCCCTGCCGGAGCAGGAGCGTCCTGACCCTCCTCAGGCCTGAGCCCAGCGGCTGCGCCTCAACTGCTTCAGGTTGTTTTCGTAGAAGTTGGCCAGTTCGGTGGCTTTCTTCACCGGCTGGCCGTAGGCGCTGAGGCCGTTGTGACTAGGGAAGGAGGCCCACTCCTTGGAGAGAACCGCCATCACGTCGCGCGTCAAGCCATGGCGATCGACTTGATCGAGAACGCCACGGCGATCAATCAAATAGAGCGCGGCCTGGTCTTGGTTGTGGGGCTTGAAGCTGCGGAGGCTCAGTTTGTTGGCCGCTTCTCTCCAGGTGCCCGGCAAAAACTGATAAGCACCGGCGGCAGCGCTGGCGTAACGCTTCACCACGACAACATCTGGGTGCTTCGCCATGCTGCTGAAACGTCCACCGCCGTAGAGCGTGCGATAGCCGTTGTGGCCCTGCTTCCAGGTGCCTTCGGCGTACCGGATCGTGTTGAGCAGTGCTCGCCGTTTGGGTGTGATCGCATACAGCTCACCCGCATCGCTTTGGCTTGAAGCCGCCACGACGTGCTCGATGGACTGATCCACTTCTCTCCCAATCGAGGGGGTGACCAGGGGACCAGCGGCCAGGAGCAGCAGACCCAGTGCGCAGGCCGGAGCGGCTGCACGGCTGGGCTTGAGGGAGCTTTGAAGCGAATGACGAATTGGCAAGCGGCACAACGTCGCAGTTCAATGAGGCTGCTGGTTGATCGAGTCTCGAAGTGAGACTTCCCGGCCGAACTGGACAGGGGGCTGGTTGATGTGCTGTTGCGTTTTTTGAGCTTGCGAGAGGGATTTGAGCTGGCGCACTCCTGCCCCGAGGCGCCAACGGATTAGCCACCTTTATCTTTTCTTCGGCTTTTGATTAATGCCTTCTGGTTTTAGTTGCCTTTCAGGAAGCCCAAGGCATCCCGGGTTCGCTCCAAGGTCGCCTCGGCAACGGCATTGGCCCGTTCACTGCCTGCCTTGAGGACGCGGTCGAGCTCCGCGGGATCAGCGCTCAACGTGTTGTAGCGCTCCTGAATCGGCCGGAGTGCTTCCACGAGGGTCTCCGCGAGAAGGGGTTTGAACGTGCCCCAACCCATGTCCGCGCACTCCGCTGCAGCGGCCTCGCGGCCTTTACCGCTGAGCAGGGCGTAGAGGCCGAGCAGGTTGTCGGTCTCAGGACGGTCGGCGTTGCCGAACTCCAGCCCCATCACCGGGTCCGTTTTGGCGCGCTTCACCTTCTTGGTGATGACCTCCGGTGGATCCAGCAAGTTGACCCGTGATCCTTCATTGGGGTCGCTCTTGCTCATCTTGCTGCGGCCGTCGGTCAGGCTCATCACCCGGGCCCCCTCCTTGAGGATCAAGGGTTCGGGAACCTTCAGGACGGGAATGGGCTCACCGTCGGCGTCCCGCGGGGCGAAGCGGGCATTGATGCGCTGTTGGGCGATGTCGCGGGCCAGCTCTAAGTGCTGCTTCTGGTCCTCCCCAACGGGGACCAGGTCCGCGTCATAGAGAAGGATGTCCGCCGCCATCAAGACGGGGTAGTCGAGCAGGCCGACGGAGACCTGGTCCCCTTGTTTGACAGCTTTCTCTTTGAACTGGATCATCCGCTCCAGCCAGTTCAGCGGCGTCACGCAGTTCAGCAGCCAACACAGCTCGCTGTGGGCGGAGACGTGGCTCTGAACGAAGACCGTGGCCTTGTCGGGGTCAATCCCGCAGGCGAGATAAAGCGCAGCAGTGTTGCGGGTGTCCCGGGCCAGGGCTGCCGCGTCGTGGGGAACTGTGATGGCGTGAAGGTCCACAACACAGAAAAAGGTGTCATGGCTCTCTTGGAGGCTCACCCAGTTGCGGATCGCCCCCAGCCAGTTGCCCAGATGCAAGGCGCCAGTGGGCTGAACTCCGGACAGGACCCTGGCGCGTTGCATGCGAGCTGGCGAAATGTTCGCCGGATTCTGCCTGGAGGCAGGACCCGGCAGCGGCTGGCGATCAGGCCTCGGTGGTTTCGCTGGTGTCTGCGCTTTCCGCAGCGGTGTCCCCGGCGGCTTCAGCAGGGGCGGGCTCATCGCTGACCGCGTCCTGTTCAGCGACGGCAGCGGCGGGCTTGGCGGGACGGGCAAAGGGGTTGGGGCGATTCCCAGGGCGCTCGCCGCGACCGCCGCCACGACGGTCACTCCGCTCACCGCGGCCGCGGGAGCCTGCATTGGCCTTCTGTTGCTCGACGATGTCGTCGATGCGGCCCTCTTCAATCAATTGGGCCACGGTGCGTAGGGACAGACCGAGGGCTGCCACGGTGGAGCGGACGCCAAAGGCCTCCTGCACGGCGCGGGCGGCACGCATTTCGTTATCGCTCAGGCGAATGCGGAATCCACCGCCTTCCCGAGGACCGCGGTTCTCGCGGGACTGCTCGCCCGAATTCCGCTGGAAATCACCGTCGGCCATGGCCGCACACCTGAAGAAGTCAGCGGCAAGTGTGCCCTACGGAGAGGGAGGCGGGCCAGTGCCAGATCAAGCGGTGGTGTTCTGGGCTGCCTGTTCGGGCTAAGACCAGTACGGGCAATGGATTTGGCCCCGCTGTCTCAATCCAGCTTCGGTAGCGCGAGAGCAGGTCGAGGTAGGCCTGCAATGTCCAGCCATTGCACCCTTGGTCTTGGGCAGCCCAGAAGCGTTGCAGCGCCTCAGAGCAAGCTGTTTTTCCGAAGTCTTCCCAGCATTGTTCCTCGGCCTCAGCGCTGGAGAAGCCCGCTCGAATCAAGTTCCGAAAGTGAATCAACTCCGGTGCGTCTTCGCTGTTGTCGGGAGGCAGGACGGCACTGAGCTTGCTGATCGGATGGATTTGTAGCCGCAACCAGCAACGCTCCAACAGGGCGATGGGCCGATCACCATCCCAGCGGTTCAGCAGCTGTTGGCGGGCACTGAGATCCGCCAAGAGGTCCTGTTGATGGGGGGTGAGCCACTCCCTGAGCTCAGCCATGGGTCCCCTGGAAGGTGATGGTCGATTCGGCGTACTCCCGCGGTTCCAGGTGAATCGTGCAGCGGACCGGACCAAAGCGCCGCTCGAGGTGCTCTTCGACGAGCTCCGTGATCCGGTGGGCTTTGGGGAGGTCATCGGCATCGACAACCATGTGCAGCTCGATGAAGACCCGTTGGCCGAGGACGCCGCGGCTGGCGATGTCGTGGACGTTGAGAACACCCGGGACGCCCATGGCCGTCTCGTGGATGGATTCCGGGGCGATCGCGATCTGATCCACCAGCCAGGGCAGGTTGGTTTTCAGGACCTGCCAGCAGACGCGGATCAAGAGCAGACAAAGCGGAATGGCCATCGCCACGTCCAGCCAGGTCTGCTTGAAGAGCACAACCCCGCACAGGCCCACTAAGACGACCACCGTCGTCCAGATGTCGCTGGTCGTGTGTTTGGCATCGGCCAGTAGGAGTTGATTCCCAAGGCGTTTGCCCTCGCTTCGTTCGTAGCCAGCCAGCAGCAGGTTGCAGCCCAGAACGATCAAGAGCATCACGAGCTCTTGGCCATCCAGGCGAATCGGTTGCAGCCCCGAGCCGATCCGCTCAAGGGCCGTTCGCACAATCTCGAAGGCCGTCAAACAGATGAAGCCAGCAATGGCCAGGGCGCCGATCGCTTCGTATTTGTCGTGGCCGTAGGGGTGGTCACGGTCGGGCTTCGGGTCTGAGAGGCCATTCGTGATCAGGCCCAACAGGCTCGAGAGTCCGTCGGTGGCGCTGTGCATGGCATCGGCCAGCAGAGCTAGCGATCCACTCAGTAAGCCGATCGTCAGCTTCAGGAGGGAGACGCCCACGTTGACCCCCAGGGCCACCAGCAACACCCGCTGGACCTGGGACCGGTGGTCTTCGCGCTCACTGTTCTGGCCGGCCAGACCCATGGTCCCGGAGGCTCGGTGTTGTCCTCCCACGCTATTGGGTCTGGGCATGGGTTAATGGCTGAGCTAAAGAGTTGGCGCGGTCGCCGAATCCAGGCCCCCCTTTGACGGTTCCTCAGGTCTCAGCTGAATCCCCTGCGCCGAGGCCCTCGAGCCTGGGGGAGCAGATCAGCGCGAGTGTCTTCCGTCAAGGTCTTCGCCACTGGCCATGGCTGGCAGCTGCCGGTGGTGGCTGGATGTTGTTGGAATCCGTCCACGGTCCCCTGTCTTCGCTCGTGAGCCTGAGTGCAGCTGGCGCGGGCCTTTGGTTGTTGGGTGGGCGGAGTCGTCCGTCCGCTCAACACTTGCCCCAGTCTTCTGAGGGCTGGTTGGAGCGCTGCGAGGCTGTGCTCGAACAGTTCCAGACCCTCGAGAGCAGCGGCAGCGACGAGGCCCAAGCCCAGGACCAGCGTTTTCAACAGATTCAGGAGCTACGCCGTACCCAGCTGCAGGTCCTGCGGCAGCGGCAACAGGAATCGGCGATCCACCTGGCCCTGGTGGGCACGGAGGCCTGGAGCGAACAGGACCAGGCCACCCTCCTGGCGCAGTGCCCTTGCGTTCATCCCCTTCGGGTGCACCGCAGTCATGCCTTGCCCCTGTCGCCCCAGTTCTGGGTTTGGCCCGAGACGTTTCGTCAGTGCGAGCTGCTGCTGTATCGCTTGGATCTCCCCCTGACAGCGGCGGATCTTCGTTGGCTGGAAGCACTTCCCCAGCAGCAGCGTGCGGGGATTTTGGTGCGCACTCAGCCAGAGATCGACGCCGCCCAACAGCTGCACCAGCTGGAGCAGCAGCTTCCTGTTCACCTGAGAGACCGCTTCTGGCTTCTGAGTGATCAGGAGGCC
This sequence comes from Synechococcus sp. HW_metabat.21, assembly GCA_018623875.1. Lineage (GTDB taxonomy): Bacteria > Cyanobacteriota > Cyanobacteriia > PCC-6307 > Cyanobiaceae > Vulcanococcus. Next base: position 1,606 of record JAAZUZ010000046.1, on the reverse strand, counting down.
TGTGACTATCAGGACCTGTCGGCTTGGTTGGCTGAGTCCACGCCCCTCAGCCGCGAGCGCAACCAACAGCGTTGCCTGCAGGAGCTTCACGATGCGTGGCAGCTGGAGCTGGAAGGCCTGCGGCGTCAGCACTGGTCCAGGCTTCTGCAACGCACCCAATGGACTGTTGCGGCCGGCGTTGTCGTGGCTCCGGTCCCCAGCTTGGATCTACTTGTTCTTGCTGCAGCCAATGGCTTGATGCTCCAAGAGATGGCCCGGCTTTGGAATTGCCCCTGGTCCCTCGAGCAATTGCAGGCGGCAGCCGCCCAGCTCGGAAAAGCGGCGCTGACCCTGGGGGTTGTGGAGTGGAGCTCCCAGGCCCTGGCTTCGGTGATCAAGTGGCATGGTCCGACCTGGTTACTCGGGGGTGCGATGCAGGCCCTCAGTGCGGCCTACTTGACCCGCGTGGTTGGTCGGGCCATGGCGGATTACATGGCCTTGGCCGCTGGTGTTCCCGAAGAGGAATTGGAGGCGCTCTTGCAGCGACAGGCTCCTCTGCTGGTGGCGCGGGCTGCGGAGGAAGAGAAGCTCAACTGGAACGCGTTTTTGACCTCAGCACAGCAGTGGTTGAAGCAGCAACCGCTCCCTGCTTGAGCACCAAGGCCGCCACATCGACTTGCTATACATAACTTCATGAAGGATTCATGAAGTTGTTCATGAACATTTTGGTTCTTTTCTGAATTTAATTTTTGCTCCAGGAAATGTTTTCCATGGCCCCCTAGGTTTTGCGAGCTGCATCTGCGGCATTCGTACTCATTCGGCTCAATTGGGCCTCCCTCTATGACCACTGCTCTTCGCAAGAGCGGCTCCAGTTCCTGGACGCAGTTTTGCGAGTGGGTCACCAGCACCGACAACCGCATCTATGTGGGTTGGTTCGGCGTCCTGATGATTCCCTGCCTGCTGGCCGCCACCATTTGCTTCATCGTTGCCTTTATCGCCGCTCCGACGGTCGATATCGACGGCATTCGTGAGCCTGTTGCCGGATCCTTGATCTATGGCAACAACATCATCTCTGGCGCTGTGATCCCCTCCAGCAACGCCATTGGTCTGCACTTCTATCCCATCTGGGAAGCCGCCAGCCTCGACGAGTGGCTGTACAACGGCGGCCCCTATCAGCTGGTGGTTTTCCACTTCCTGATCGGGATTTCCTGCTACATGGGCCGTCAGTGGGAACTCTCCTACCGCCTCGGCATGCGCCCCTGGATCTGTGTGGCCTACAGCGCTCCGCTGTCTGCTGCGTTTGCAGTCTTCCTGGTGTATCCCTTCGGTCAGGGCTCCTTCTCAGATGGCATGCCCCTGGGCATCTCCGGCACCTTCAACTTCATGTTGGTGTTCCAGGCTGAGCACAACATCCTGATGCACCCCTTCCACATGCTTGGTGTGGCTGGTGTGTTCGGTGGTTACCTGTTCTCCGCCATGCACGGCTCCCTGGTGACCTCCTCCCTGGTGCGTGAAACAACCGAGAGCGAGTCCCAGAACTACGGCTACAAGTTCGGCCAAGAGGAAGAGACCTACAACATCGTGGCTGCCCACGGTTACTTCGGTCGCCTGATCTTCCAATACGCCT
>JAAZUZ010000192.1 GCA_018623875.1 Synechococcus sp. HW_metabat.21 | reverse complement strand
GCTGCGGGACTGGAGCCGGCCTGCGCGATGAACCCGGTGCTGCTCAAACCCCAGGGGGACAGCACCAGCGAAGTCATCCACCTCGGGCAGTCCGTCGGCAACTGCCGCGCCGAGCACTACTACCGCGATTGGTTCCGGCCGGGCTGGGCCTCCATCCGCCAGGGCCTCGGCGATCTGCAGGCTGCTCATCCCGGCGGGCGGCTCGTGTTGGAGGGGGCCGGCAGTCCGGTCGAGGTCAACCTGCAAGCCCGGGACCTCACCAACCTGCGATTAGCGCAATACCTGCGCGCCCGCTGCATCCTTGTGGCTGACATCGAGCGGGGCGGCGTCTTTGCCCAGTTGGTCGGCACCCTGGCCCTGCTGCGTCCCGTGGAGCGCCCCCTCATCCGCGGCCTGCTGATCAACCGTTTCCGCGGCCGCCGCGAGCTCTTCGATGAGGGCCGCCGCTGGCTCGAGGCCAACACCGGCATCCCGGTGCTTGGGGTGATGCCCTGGCTGGATGAACTCTTCCCGCCGGAAGACTCCCTGGATCTGCTCGAGCGCCGCGGCCGCAAACGCGGAGCCGAGCTCGACATCGCCGTGCTCAAGCTCCCCTCCCTGAGTAACTTCTCCGACCTCGATCCCCTCGAGGCCGAGCCCACGGTCCAGCTCAACTGGATTGCCCCTGGTGAAGCACTCGGCCGCCCCGACGCGGTCGTGGTGCCGGGCAGCAAGCAAACCCTGCGGGACCTCGGCGCGCTGCAAAGCAGCGGACTGGGGGGACAGCTCTCGGCCTACGCCCAGCAGGGGGGGGCGGTCCTGGGCATCTGCGGCGGCATGCAACTGCTGGGGCGCGAACTCCACGATCCCCAGGGCCTCGAAGGCGGCGCCGGCTCCAGCCACGCCGGCCTCAATCTGCTGCCACTGCGCACCGTCTTTGGCGAAGCCAAGGCCCTGCGCCAATGCAGCAGTCCCGCCCTCTGGCCAGACGCGGCCGAGGCCGCGCTGCTGGAGGGCTTTGAGCTGCACCGGGGGGCGACCTCTGAGCTCGAGCCCTGCACGTCTCTCGCCGCCGAAGCGGGCCTGGGCTGGGTCGAAGGGACTGTTGTTGGGACCTACCTGCACGGGGTTTTCGAAAGCGGCCCCTGGCGGCGGCGCTGGCTCAACCAGCTGAGGGCGCACAAAGGGTTGCCATTGCTCAGCGAACAGCAGCCCCACCACAGCCGACAGCGGGAGGCCCTGCTCGATCGCCTCGCCGATGCCTTCGAGCAGCACGTCAACCTGGAGCCCCTGCTGCGATGAAACAGGTGCAGATCCAATGGCCCAATGGCTCCAGCACCCAAGCCGTCGTGGGATCCGACTGGCTGGAGGCCGCGCGGCAGGCCGGCTTCTCGATTCCCACCGGCTGCCTCGGCGGGAGTTGCGGCGCCTGCGAGATCGAGGTCAACGGCAACACCGTGCGGGCCTGCATCGCCACCGTGCCTGCCAGCAAGAGCGGCGCGATCGAGGTGGAGCTCTCCAGCGACCCCTATTGGTGATCGCGCTGAATTAAGCCGCCGCCCAGGACCATCTCACCGGCGTAGAAGACCGCGGCCTGGCCCGGGGTAATCGAGAACTGCTCCTCGGCAAACTCCAGGCGGCAACGATGCGGGCGATCCGCGGCCCGATCGGCCTCGGTCTCCGGCAGGGGAATCAGCCGGGCCTGTTGGGGACCACTGCGATAACGCACCTGTACCTCCACCTCGAGCGGCTCGCTGGGTGGCGCGATGGAGACCCAATTGACCGCCCCCACCACCGCGTCGGCGCGGGCCGCATCCCGGCGGGGCGCGACCACCACCTGGTTCATCGCCCCATCCAGCCGCACGACATGCAGCGGCTCACTCCAGGCCACCCCAAGACCCTTGCGCTGACCAATCGTGAAGTGCTCAATGCCGTCGTGCTCGCCCACCACCTGGCCATCGGCCAGGACGATCTGCCCGGGGCGCGGCGGCAGGTAGGCATCCAGGAAGGCCTTCATCGAGCCGTGGTGATCCGCCAGGCAGAGGTCCTGACTTTCCGGCTTCTGCGCCGTCCGCAGCCCGTGGCGATCGGCCTCCAGGCGGGTGTCGGGCTTGGTCAGCTCCCCCAGGGGAAAGACCAGACGACCCAGGGCCTGCTGGGGCAGGTCATAGAGGAAATAGCTCTGATCTTTCCGTTCATCGAGGCCCCGCAGCAACTGGTGGCGGCCGTTCTCGCTCTGGTCCCCATGGCGCACCCGGGCGTAGTGGCCGGTCGCGATCCGCTCAATGCCGCGCTCTTCCTTGGCCCACTGGAGCATCGGCCCAAACTTCACCTCGCGGTTGCAGCGGGAGCAGGGCAGCGGTGTGACGCCTGCCTCATAGCCCTGCACCAAGAAATCAACGATCTGCTCCTTGAAGTGCTCGCGGAAATCGACCACGTGGTGCGGCACCTCGAGCTGCTCGCAGACCCCGGCGGCATCCACCAGACCTTCCGCGCAGCAGGCCCCCTTGCCGCTCATTAACCAGAGGGTGAGCCCCTCCACCTCCCAACCGGCCTCCACCAGGAGCGCTGCGGTCAAGGAGCTATCGACACCACCGGAGAGGCCGACCGCCACCCGATGTTCGCCGGGCCACTGGCGCAGGCGCTCAATCGCCTGGGCACCCGCCTCCGTTGCCGCCACGGAGGCCTCGGATGCAACGGGGACAGCGGAGAAGCGCGCCAATGCCAACGGTGGCTGTTCTCTCCATCATGGAACTGCCGCCGCCAGTGCTGTTTTGGCCCCGCTCTGTTGGCCCCCTCGCGACGCCGACCACCTCCTGGTGAGCAGCGCGGAGATGGCGCAGCTCGAGCAGGTGCTCTTCGCCAACGGGATGCCCGTGGAGGCGCTGATGGAGAAGGCCGCATTGGCCATCAGCCGGCGGCTGCAGGAGCCGGACTGCTGGTCGCAACTCCAGGCGCATGGGGCGCTCGTGCTGGTGGGTCCGGGCCACAACGGCGGCGATGGCCTCGTGATCGCCCGTGAGCTGCACCTGGCCGGCATCGCCGTGCGGATCTGGTGCCCCTTTGAGCGGCGCAAACCCCTCACTGAAAGCCACCTGCGCCAGGCCCTCTGGCTGGGGATCCCCCAACTGAAAGCGACCCCCGAACCCAGGGATCCAGCCGTCTGGATCGATGCCCTCTTCGGCATCGGCCAAAGCCGGCCACCGGGGGGCGAGCTCGAGGGACTGCTCCTGGAGCGCCAGCGGCAGCAACCGGATCGCCTGATCGCCATCGACGGCCCCACCGGGCTCTGCGCCGATCGCGGCGAGCCCTTGGGGCGGGTTGCCGCCACCGCCCAACGGACCTTCAGCATCGGC
>JAAZUZ010000002.1 GCA_018623875.1 Synechococcus sp. HW_metabat.21 | reverse complement strand
GTCAGAGCGACAGCGAACCAAAAGAGGCTGCTTCCGCCGAAGAGCAGAAGGGACACCAACGGCAACAGGGTGGTGAAGGAGGTGTAGAGGGAGCGGGTCAAGGTGGCATCCACCGCCACGTCAACCTGGTCCTGAAGGCTCAGCCCCTGCAAGGCGCGTTTCTGCTCACGGATGCGGTCAAAGACCACCACCGTGTCGTTGACGGAATATCCGGCCACGGTGATCAAAGCCACCGCAAAGAGGGAGTTGACCTCGATGCCGCCGATCACTCCCAACCACGCAAAGACGCCACAGGTAATGACGATGTCATGGGCCAGGCAGAGCAAAGCCAGGCCGGCGAAAACGCCGTCGTAACGGAAGCCGATGTAAGCCGCGATCGCCGCAAAGCTCACCAAAAGCGAGATCAAGCTCCCCTTGAGAAGTTGGGCGCCCAGGGTGGGTCCGATGGTGTTAATCGAAACCTGCTTGGGATCCACCGGACCGATCACAGGAGCCAGGCCCTCGATGAGGGCTCGGGTTTGCTCCGGCTCAAGGTCAGGAAGCCGAAGGTCGATGGAGCGGCCCCGATCCAGGACCTGAACGCCGGCATTGACCAGCTGAGGAGCCGGTTGTCCGCCGACCTCCGGCAGGGTCAGGGTGCGCAGTTGCTGGCGGACCTCAGCGACCTTCAGCCCAGAGCAGTCCGCGCCTGTGCAGCTGCGTTGGATCTCCACCTGGGTACCACCGGTGAAGTCCAAGCCGGGCTTCAGCGGTGCCGCAATACGAGGGTTGCTCCAGCAGAGCGCCATACCCACCACACTGAGCAGCACAGCGAGACCGGAGGCCAGCCAGCCTTGACGGCGGATTCGGCTGATCCGAAAGCGAGGAGCTGGGGCGGCCACGGCGGTCGAAGGGTCGGACATCAGGAGGCCTGGGCGGGAAGCTGGGACTGGGGCAGGAAGTAGCTAGAGCGGCGCAAGGAGGAATAGCCCATCAACAGGCGCAGCAGGGTGCGGGTGCAGGTCAAGGCCGTGAACAGGCTCAGCACCAAACCAATGCCCAAGGTCACAGCGAAGCCTTTGACCAGACCGGTGCCGAGGACAAAGAGGGCCACGCAGCTGATCAAACCGGTGATGTGGCCATCGAGGATCGAAGAGAAGGCCAAGGAGAAGCCCGCGTCGATCGAGCGGATCAGGGTGTTGCCCCGACGCAATTCCTCCTTGATTCGCTCAAAGATCAAGACGTTGGCATCGACGGCGATGCCGATCGAGAGGATGAAACCCGCAATCCCGGGCAGGGTCAGCGTGACCGGGATCAGCGCATACATCGCCAGGTTGAACAGCGCGTAAAGCGCCAAGGCCGCAACGGCAACAGCGCCAGGGAGGCGGTAGACGACCACCATGAAGACGGCAACCAGGGCCAGGCCCAGCAAGGCAGCCTGCAGGCTGCGTTGGACGTTTTCACTTCCAAGCGTGGCACCAATGGTGCGCTGCTCGATCACTTCAACGGGCAGCGGCAGGGAACCACCCCGGAGCTGAACCTCCAGATCACGTGCTTCCTCAGCGCTGAAGTTGCCCGTGATGCTCGCGGCGCCGCCGCTGATGCCTGCGGGTTTGAACTCAGGGCCCACGCTCGCTTCACTGATGGAGCGACCGTCTAAGACGATCCCGAGCAGGCGGTCACTGCCGGCAATGCTCTGGGTCAGTTGGGCGAACTTGCGACCACCCTCAGTGTTGAAGCTCAAGGTGACATCCCAGGCACTACCAGCCTGGTTCTGTTGCCGACCAGCACCGGTGAGGTCCTTACCGGTCAGGGCGGCGGGCTCATAGAGCTCAACGATCTTGGTGTTGACCGCAGCGAGAAGAAGCTCCAACTGGTCGGCCTCACTGCTGCCGGCTGGGGCGTTGACTCCGGCCTCCTTCAGCAGTTGGGCCAGACCGTCCGCATCCAAGTCAGCAGCATTGGCCCGCTCCTGGTCCTTAGAGCGACGCAAATTCAAGACGGCTTGGGCTTGCCGCTTGAGCTTGAGCAAACCGCTCATCTCCTGCTCAGTGCCGGGTTTCTGGGCCCGAAACTCCAGCAGAGCCGTCGTGCCGAGCACCTTGGCCGCACGGCTGGGGTCCTGCTCGCCGGGCAGCTGCAGCAGGAGTTGATCGTCGCCAATGGTTTGAAGGGTCGATTCACTCACCCCAAGACCGTTGATGCGGCGATCCAACACATCCTTAACCGCCTCCAACTGCTCGCTTTGGACGCGCTTAATCGCCCCCGCGGGCAGCACCTGCAGGGTCAGTTGGCTGCCCCCGCGCAAATCCAAACCCAGTTGCAGTGGGAACGAGGCCAGGACGGCTCCGGCGGCAAACGCCAGAGCCAAGATCAGGGCAAACCACCCCTGTTGACGAGCCATCTCAGACCTGGCCAGCCTTGAGCGCCTTGGCCGCTTCCACGATCTGATGCGGCTGAATGATCGTCAGATTTTCGAGGGTGCCGTTATAGGGAGTCGGGATGTCCTGGGAGGACAGGCGAATCGGGCGAGCATCGAGATCGTCGAAGCACTGCTCGGTAATCAGAGCGATCAGCTCAGCGCCGATCCCACCGGTCTTCATGCACTCCTCGACCACCAAAACCTTGTGGGTCTTGCGGATCGAACGGGAGATGGTCTCCATATCGAAGGGCTTGAGACTGATCAGGTCGATCAACTCAACGCTGACGCCCTCCTTCTCCAGCTGCTCCACCGCCTTCAGGCAGTGGTGGCGCATCCGGGAGTAGGTCAAGATCGTCACATCGCTGCCTTCCTTGACCAGATCAGCCTGGTCCAAGGCACAGATGTAGTCCCCTTCAGGAATCTCTTCCGAGAGGTTGTAGAGCAACACGTGCTCGAAGAACAGCACGGGATTGTTGTCGCGAATCGCCGCCTTCATCAGGCCCTTGGCGTTCGTCGGAGTGCTGACCGCCACGATCTTGATGCCGGGCACCGCGTGGAAGTAGGCCTCGAGGCGCTGGCTGTGCTCAGCCCCCAGCTGACGGCCCACGCCGCCGGGACCACGAACCACAGCGGGGATCGTGAAGTTGCCGCCGCTGGTGTAGCGGAGCATCCCCATGTTGTTGGAGATCTGGTTGAACGCGAGCAGCAGGAAGCCCATGTTCATGCCTTCGACGATGGGCCGAAGGCCCGTCATCGCGGCACCAACGGCCATGCCGGTGAAGGCGTTCTCTGCAATCGGGGTATCGAGAACCCGCAGTTCGCCGTACTTCTCGTAGAGATCCTTCGTGACCTTGTAGGAACCGCCGTACTGACCGACGTCTTCCCCCATCACGCAGACATGGGGATCACTGGCCATCTCTTCGTCGATGGCCTCACGCAGGGCGTTGAAGAGAAGGGTCTCTGCCACGGTTGAAAAGCGGGTCCGGCACTGGACCGGGGTGGGGCCAACCTATCTCAACCGCCTGCCGCAAAGGTCAGCAACAACAACACCGACAACAGCATTCCTGGTGAAAGCAGCAGCACCAGCAGCTGCAGGTCGTGGCCAGTCATGACAAGGGAGGGCAGCCCGTGGCCGAAGGCTAGGGGGTTTCTTCCGCCTGTTTCCAACCCGGTAAGAGGCTCCGGATAAATGTCAAAAAGAGCCCCAGGCCGACGAAGGCAAAGGTGAACGTCGCCAAAAAGCTCATGCCGACCACCAGGGTCTTCATAAACACGGCAATGCTCTGGGCAAAGCGCGCCTCGTACTGGGGGGGATGTTCGGCGTAGTAGCCCACGATCTTGGCCGCCAACTGCAGCGCCAGCCAGCCCAGGCCAAAGCTGGTCAACGAACCGCTCAGGAAGCTGATCGGCCCCTTGCGCGGCTTCGGGGAGACCGCCGCGTCGTTGGAGGTCTCCGCTTTAGCGAGGTCTTGGCTGTCGCTCTGGGTCTCACTCACGCGGGATTGCACGGGATGCGTTCAAACCAGCGTGGCACCAGAGCCCGTGCAGCGGCATACCCAGGACTCGAAGCCCCCAGCCGCCAAATCATCAGTCAGCTGCATCTGGGCCGCTGCCGCCCCCCCTCGATCGGGGAACACCGCGAACAGGCTCGGCCCCGAACCGCTCATGGCCACGGCCAACGCGCCATTGGCCCGCCGCAGGATCGAGAGGCCCTCGCGAACGCTCGTCACCTCAGGCTCCACCACCTTCTGAAGGTCGTTGCGAATGGCGGGAAGCGGACCATGGCCGCTCAAGCCTTGGAGCAAGGGGGCCTGACGCAGGGCCTGACGGCGCTGCTCAAAGGCCTCCTCACCCGAGAGGTAATCCCCCCCGAACTGATCACGGCACTGTTTGTAGGCCCACGGGGTCGAGACGCTTGAGTCGGGATGCTTGATCAGCAGCACCCCCATGGCGGGCGGCTGGGCCAAGGCGGCGGATTCGAGGACCTCACCTCGGCCAAAGCAGAGCTGGGTCCCACCATCAATGCAGAAGGGCATGTCCGAGCCCAGCTCAGCGGCCATGGCCGCCAGCTGGGCGCGACTGAAACCACAGCCCCAGAGCGTGTTCAAACCCACCAGGGCTGCCGCACCGTTGCTGGACCCTCCCGCTAAACCTGCACCAATCGGGATGCGCTTGGTCAAGTCCATGGCAACGCCCAGCTCCGGCAAGCCAACCCGTTGCTTGATCAACTCGGCCGCCTTGACGATCAGGTTGTTGCCATCGGTGGGGAGGTCTGCGCGATCGCAGTGGAGCGTCACCGCCCCATCCGCCGTGGGCCGCAGGCTGAGGCTGTCGGCCAAATCCAGGGTCTGCATCACCATCGCCAGCTCGTGAAAGCCGTCGTGACGCAAGCCGAGCACCTCGAGATGCAGGTTGATCTTGGCGGGGGCGCTGACCTGCAGCTCTGCCATGGCGAGGGTGCGTTGCTTAGGACGTGAGCCGATTCAAGCCCGCCGCGAGTCGCACCCAATGCTCAGGTGCCACCTCCTGGGGACGCTGCTGCAGACCGATCTCCGCCTCCTCGGTCAGGGCCAAGAGCTGCTCGGCATCCACCAAGCCGGAGAGGGTGTTGCGCAACATCTTGCGGCGGGCCGCAAAGCAACGCCTGAGCAGCATTTCAACCGTTTTGGCCAGGGCGGGATCCAGCCGCTGATCCACCGGCAGCGGATCGAGAGCCACCACCTCACTCATCACTTTCGGCGGCGGTTGAAAGCAGCGGGGCGGAACCGGGCAGACCGTGCTGCAGCGCGCCAACAACTGCATGCGCACACTCAGGGCCGAGAAGGCACTGCTGCCGGGACGGGCACGAATGCGCTCGCCCACCTCCTGCTGCACCAAGAGGACCAGGCGGCGATAGGGCTCGGCAACCGGGCGATCCAGGCGACCCACCAGGCGCTCCAGCAGAGGGCCGGTGATGTTGTACGGGATGTTGGCGACCACCGCGGTGGCCGCCGGCAGATCCACGGCCAGGACGTCCCCTTCCGTCAGCGCAAAGCGGGCGTTCGCGCCAAAGCGCTCCTGGAGCCCCGTCACCAAATCACGGTCCAGCTCCACCGCATGAACCCCGCTGGCGGCGGAATCCAGCAGCCGCTCCGTCAGGGCTCCGCGACCCGGTCCCACCTCCAGCACGGTGTCTGCGGCAGTCAACTCAGCGGCCCGCAGGATCTGATCGAGCACGGACTGGTCCTTCAGCCAGTGCTGGCCAAAGCGTTTGCGGGCGCGATGGGCCGCGAAGGACATCAGTGATCAGAGCAGGCCAATCTCCACATTGCTTCAAGCCCGGTCCGCTCAGGCCCAAGGCAGCCAACGCACGGACCGGCGACTGGGGGGAAGGGGCACCAGAGCGCAGACCCACTCCCAGTGGCAGTCCTGGTAGCCGGGGTGCTGCAGCAACCACAGCTGCAGGCTGCGCTCAAGCCGCCGCCGTTTGCCGGCGTGGAGGGCCCCCACCCCCCAACCGTCCGGCCCGCATCGGGTCCGACCTTTCACCTCCACCAACAGCAGCCGTTGCGGTTTATGGAGCAGCAGATCCAATTCCCCCCAGCGGCAACACCAGCGCTGGGCGAGCAGGTTCCACCCCGCAGCCCGCAGCAAACGCAGGGCCCGCTGTTCCGCCCAATCGCCCCGCCGTTGCGACGCGGATCGCCCCATCAGCCGCAGCCCATACCCCTACTCAGAATTCCCAAGGCGCCCTGCCTAGGGTTGCTCGACACCGGCTTTCCACCATGCGTCGCCTCTTCCGAGCACTGCTGCGCTCCACGCTGCTGGCCTTGCTGCTGGTCAGTGCGGCGCTCCTGCCAGCCCAACCCGTGCAGGCGGCCATGGACTACGCCAAGCAGGTGCTGATCGGCCATGACTTTGCTGGCGTGGAACTCAGCGGCGCCACCTTCAATCTGACGAATCTGCGGGAAGCCGACTTCCAAGGCGCCGACCTGCGTGGCGCCAGCCTCTACGGAGCCAAACTCCAGGACGCCAATCTCTCGGGTGCAGACCTGAGTGACGCCACCCTCGATTCAGCCGTCCTCGATGGAACGGACCTGCGCAACGCGGTCCTGGAGAACGCCTTTGCTTTCAACACGCGCTTTAAGGATGTCCTGATCGAAGGCGCGGACTTCACCAACGTTCCGTTCCGCGGCGACGTCCTGAAAACCCTCTGCGCCAGCGCCAGCGGCACGAACCCCGTCACCGGCCGCGCCACGAAAGACACCCTTGAGTGCAGCTGAGGCCAGCCCACCATGAGCTTCGATGCCCGCAGCCTGGAGCGGCTCCAAGAACTCGGCCGCTCCCTGCCCAAGCCCCTACCCAAGCCCGAGCGCAACGAGGACACCAAGGGCGCGTCCGGCAAACGCCATCGCGTTGAAACTGAAACAGACCCCCAGGCCCTCTTTGGCGAGCTGATGAAGGCCAGCGAGGACGGCACGGTGCCGCCCCACCTCATGGATCGCCTGCGCCAGGCCGAAGGCGACCAAGAACGCAAGCGCCAAGCAGCCCAGCGGGAGCAACTGCAGGCCCTCCAAAGCCAAGCCAACCGACCCGCCGGCGGCTTGCAGCCCCGAGGCAAACCCCAGGAACTGCGGCCCAATCAACAGCGCCGCCGCCCCGCCAACAGCGAGGAACAGGACCTCTACGTGGCCTTCCAGCAGCTGCTTTTGGAGGGGGACGAGGAGGACTGAGCGTTCGCTAGTAGTACAAGAGAACTATCCTTGGGGCTTCTGTGGTGCCCGTGGCCTTGTCTGCCCCCCTGTCCTCCGAGAGTCCGCTGCAACTCTTGGGCCCACCGCGGGAGGAGCCCCAGGAGCTGAAGCTGCCCCTCGCCGCCAGCACCGTGGCGGCGGGCTTCCCGAGTCCGGCCGATGACTACATCGATGTCGGCATCGACCTCAACGAAACCCTGATCCGCCACCCCAGCAGCACCTTCTTCCTGCGGGTGAGTGGCGATTCAATGGTGGATGCCGGAATCCAGCACGGTGATCTGCTGGTGGTGGACCGCAGCCTCGAAGCCAGGCCGGGCCAAATCGTCGTCGCCGTGCTCGATGGTGCCTTCACCTTGAAGCGCCTCGCCCGCCACCAAGGCCGGTTGCGTCTCGAAGCCGCCAACAGTGCCTATCCCCCGCTCGAACTGCACCACTGCGGCGACGTCCAGATCTGGGGTGTGGCGATCCACGCCATTCACAGCCTCTCCGCCCATGGCTGATGCCCTCGGGCTGATCGATGCCAACAACTTCTATGCCAGCTGTGAGCAGGCCTTCGATCCAGCACTGCTCGGCCGCCCCGTCGTGGTGCTCTCCAACAACGACGGCTGCGTGGTCTCCCGCAGCAGTGAGGCCCGGCAACTCGGCATTGGCATGGGCAAGCCCTACTTCCAAATCGCCGACCTGCTCCAACGGCACGGTGTCGTCGTGCGCAGCTCCAACTACGCCCTCTATGGCGACATGAGCCAGCGGCTGATGAGCAGCCTGGAGCCCTTCGTTGCCGAGCTGGAGGTCTATTCGATCGATGAAGCCTTCATCCGTCTACCCAGACCCCGCAACGGCGACCTCATTCCCTGGGCCACGGACCTGCGCAGCCGGATCCGCCACAACCTGGGCCTGCCCATTGCCATCGGTCTCTCCACCAGCAAGGTGCTGGCCAAAGTGGCGAACCACATCGCCAAGGGGGATCGGGAACACGCCGGGGTCTTTGACCTCAGCATCCCCGAGGACACGACCAGCTGGCTCAAGCAAACCCCCGTGGAGGACCTTTGGGGTGTCGGCCGGCGCCTGAGCCGGTGGTGCCGGCTGCGGGGCATCAGTACGGCGCAGCAACTGCGGGACATGCCCAGCGGAGAACTGCGGGCCAAAGCCGGGGTGGTGGGCCTGCGCCTGCAACTGGAACTACAGGGCATCAGCTGCCTGCCCCTGGAGCAGCAAGCCGGGGACAAGCAGGAGACCTGCGTGAGCCGCAGCTTCAGTCGGCCCGTCACCACCGAAGAGGAGCTGCGCCAAGCCATCGCCAGCTACATCAGCCGCGGCGCCGAGAAGTTACGGCGGCAACGGCAACGGGCTGGACGACTCACGGTGTTTGCCCGCACCAGTCCCTTCGCCCCCGGCTTCTACAGCCAGGCCGCCAGCCTCAGCCTGCCGCTGGCCAGCAACGACACCGGCGTCCTGCTGCGGGCGGCCTGCCAGATGGTTCCCAGCCTCTATCGGCCCTACAAGCGCTTCGCCAAGGCCGGAATCCTGCTGCAGGACCTGCAACCGGAGAGTCAGCTGCAACACCACCTCCTGCAACCCCTCAGCCAGGTCGAGCAGCAGCGCCGGGAGGCCCTCATGGCCAGCATCGATCAACTGAACCGTCGCTACGGCAGCGGAACGGTGCAGTGGGCCGCCTGCGGGCTCCAGCCGGCGTGGTTGATGCGGCGGGAGCAACTCTCCCGGGCCGCCACCACCCGACTCAGCGACCTCCCCACCGTCTGGGCGCGATAAGGAGACTCAAACAGCCCCGTATTTCGCGGTGCTCTGTTTCACGCAGAAGGTTTTGGCCTCCTCAATGGAGTCGAGCTTCTCGATGCGCTCAGCAACGCAGTTGCAGGTGTCTTGCACCATGCCGGGCGGCGGAGTTTTACCCGCGGCCTTGAAGTCCGCATTCATCGCCCTGGAGCACTGGTTCTGAATGATCTGAACGACCATGTTCTGCGCCGAAACAGGCGCGGGACCAAACAGGGTGCTGCCGCTGAGCACAGCCACACCGGCGGCGCGAGTCGCAAGTGAACGGGCGTCAGTCAGGGGAGGCACCGGAGAGCTTCATTCTTGTAATAGCGACGCTGAGCAGCAAAGAACAGAGCTGTAAGAAAAGGAGTGTCTGCCCTAGGCCGGCTGAGCGTCCTGGGACTCGGCAACCACGTCTTCGAAGCTGGCGCGCCGTTGGGAATCGAGGTGTTCGATGTGTTTGCGCTCGTTGTAATAGAGGTCCTGAAAGCGCAGAGCATCACTGTTGAGCTCGGCAAACATCGCCTCGATGCGGGTTTCCATGTCGAGGGTCTCGGCCGCCGCCTCAGCGGGCGGAGCCTGGGAATCATCCAGCAGCCGGGCAATGCAGCGCTCCAGCGTCTCCAACCGCTGACTGCTCCAGGCATCCAAGAGGTGGCGGGCACGCTTCATGCTGCGCTGGCGCTCTAACGCCGCGGTGGCACCCCGCAGTTGCAGGGGGGGGTTGCTCAAGGAGAGACGTTGAACGTCACTGGGCTCCAGCAGTGGAGTCAAACGGCCTAGCAACTCGCTCGGCAGACCTGAGTCGGGATCGTCAGCCAGCAACAGCTGATCACTCAGCAAGCGCGGGAGATCCAGGTCGGCCAGCTCCGCACCGGCCTCGCTGCCGCGGTTGATCGCCTCTAAGCGTCCAACCCCCAGGTTGTCCTCCTCCAGTGAACTGATCACCGCCCAAAGCTGGCGGTGGTGGGCAATGGCGAAGTCGTCGAGTTCGCGGCGCCGCAACTCGGCGCGAATCGGACCGCGGTAGGTCGGGCAATGGAGATAGAGGCGCAGGACCTCGGCTTCGGCCCGCTCCCGCAGGCCGGCCTCACCGGGCTGCTCCCAACGGCGCGAGCGACCATGCCAGCGCTGCCCTTTGACCTGCTGGCGCAGGTCGTCCTCCAACTGCAGAGCCAGCCGGGCCTGGCCGCCACTGAGCCGTTCGGCCACCTGCTGGAGGTAACGGGAGCGAACGGCACTGGCCGGCAGCTTCCCCAAGAGGGCCACCAGCTCGGTCACAGCCTTTTGGAACTGATCGGCCTTGCTGAGGTCGCAGCCGTGCAGCACCTGATCGATCTGCCAATCGAGCCAAAGGGGGGATTGATCGAGCAGGGAGCGGTAATCCGCTGCTCCGTGATCCTTCAGAAATTCGTCGGGGTCCTTGCCGCTGGGGAGGTGCAGCACCCGCAGTTCCAGCTGGCCCTGCAGGGCCAGCTGCTCCACCTCGCCAATGGCCCGCTGGGCAGCCCGAACCCCGGCGCCATCGGCGTCGAAGTTGAGGATCAAACGCTTGCCGTCGCAGCAACGGCAGAGCTGGGTGATCTGCTGGTTGCTCAGCGCCGTGCCAAGGGCCGCAACCGCATTGGTGATGCCAGCCGCGTGGAGGGCGATGACATCGAAATAGCCCTCGACCACGACAGCGCGATCGGCCTTGCGAATCGCATTGACCGCCTTGTCGAGGCCAAAGAGATGCTTGCCCTTCTCAAAGACCTCCGTCTCCGGAGAGTTGAGGTACTTGGGCTCACCACCATCAAGGCTGCGGCCGCCAAAGCCAATGATCCGGCCTTGGCGGTCCGCAATCGGCACCATCACGCGGTGGCGAAAACGGTCATAGAAGCCATCCCCTCCGCGGCGGGGCACGACCAGCCCTGCCGCCTCCAGCAGCTCCGGGCTCAACCCCTCCACCTGCTGGAGATGGCTCAACAGACCATCCCAACGCTCTGGGGCATACCCCAGGCCGAACCCCTCCAGGGTCGCCTCATCGAGGCCGCGACTGCGCTTCAGGTAATCGAGTGCTGCAGCGCCCTCCGGAGCGCGCAGTTGTGCACGAAACCAACCGGCCGCCAAGGAGAGCGCCTTGTGGAGCTGATCGCGACGGGAGAGCTGCTGGCGCAAACGCTCCTGCTGCGGGCCCTCGAGGGTCTCGACCGGCAGCTGGTACTTCCGTGCCAGCTCGAGGACGACATCCGAGAAACTCTGGCGCTGCAACTCCATCAAGAACTTGATGGAGTTGCCCCCGGCACCGCAGGAGAAGCAGTAGTAGAACTGCTTGGCCGGTGAGACCGTCATCGACGGTGATTTGTCGTCGTGGAAGGGGCAAATCCCGACGAATTCCCTGCCCTTCTTTTTGAGCACAACGTGCTCACCCACCACATCGACGATGTCAGCGCGCTCTTTAACGGCCTCGATCGTGCGGGGATGGAGGCGAGGGACTGACACGCTCCGGGCGCAAGTGACGCTCCAGGATGGCAGGGCCGGCCTGTGGATGCTGTCCAGCACGCTGAGCTTCAGCCTGATGGGCGTCTGCGTGAAAGCACTGGGCGGGCGCATCCCGGTGGCCGAAGTCGTCATGGCGCGCTCGGCCATCAGCCTCGTGCTCAGCGTGGTGATGCTGCGGCAGGCGGGAATCGATCCCTGGGGTCAGCGCAAAGGGCTGCTGATCCTGCGCGGGGCCATCGGCACAGGAGCACTGTTTTGTGTCTTTGCGGCCCTCGCCCAACTGCCCCTGGCTCCGGCCACGGTCCTGCAGTACCTGCAGCCGACCTTCACGGCACTGCTGGCCTGGTTGCTGCTGAAGGAGCGACTCGGGGCCAAGGTCTGGATCGCGGCGCTCTTGGGCTGGATCGCGGTCGTGATCCTCAGTAACCCGATGGAGCTCGCGAGCTTGCTCGGCCCCCTTGGCGGGGGCTGGCTCGGGGTCCAGGCCAACCCCTTGCCCTGGGCGGGTGTGGTCCTGGCCCTCAGTGGAGCGATCCTCTCGGCCTGCGCCTACGTCAGTGTTCGCGCCCTCGGACGCACGGAACACCCCCTGGTCATCGTCTTCTACTTCCCCCTTGTGGGGTTGCTGTTGACAGCCCCATTGGTCCTGCTGGAGCCGGTGTGGCCCAGCGCTTGGGAACTCTTGGCCCTGGTGGGGGTGGGTCTGTTCACCCAGCTGGGACAAATCGGAATCACCAAGGGGCTGCTGGGGATGCCAGCGGCACGAGCCACGGCGATGAGCTACGGCCAGGTTCCCCTGGCGGCGCTCTGGGGCTGGCTGCTCTTTCAAGAACCCCTGGATCCCGACACCACCACAGCCGCTCTGCTGGTCCTGGCCGCGACGCTCCTGAGCCTCAAGCCCGAGCGGAGAAAAGCGACTTAGCCCTGCTCGCCTTTCAGGGGAAGGGGATAGGTCAACCAATCCTGGGTTGCGCCGTCTTCGCTGCCGCTGGGACGCGCCAGGCGCCAGCTCTGCCCGCGCTCACCCCGCTGCAGGTAGAGATCGAAGGCGCTGTCGACACGGATGGGATCACCGGCCAGGCGCCAATCAAAGCGGCCGCTCAGATGAATGCCTTTGCCCCCTCCGATGGGGAGGCTCTCCTGGGATTCCACGCGAACACGGCTGACCTGCGGCGGACCCGCAGCATCCAGGGTCAGGGCGTCGGCAATGGAGCGCTGGGTCAGGTCAATCTGCAGCGCCAAAGCCGAGAGCAACACCTTCTGGGGCGGTTGACCGGAGCCCACACACCCGCCCAACCCCAGGGCCAAGACAGCGGCCATGAGCAGGGCGAAGCCCCAACTCAACAGGCGGGAAAGTGGAGCAAGGCGATCAGCCTGGGTGGTCAGACCGGGCAGCATGGAGAGCAGTAAGCGTCTCCCCATGATCGGCTGGCTGCAAGGGCAACTCGCTGATCGCTGGCACCTGAACAACCGATTCGGCGTTCTGCTGGTCTGTTCAGGGGTGGGCTACGAAGTGCAGATGCCGCGTCGGCACTGGGATCAGCTCGGCGGCAACGGCACCGAGACCTCCCTGCATGTGCACCAGGTCATCCGGGAGGACAGCTGGACGCTGTACGGGTTCTGTGCACGCCATGAGCGCGATCTCTTCCGCGAACTCGTGGCCGTCAGCGGCGTCGGCCCACAGATGGCCCTGGGCCTCTTGGGCCAGCTGAGTTGCGAAGAGCTGGTGCGCGCGATCGTGCAGGCCGATCTCCGTCAGCTCTGCCAGGCACCCGGGGTCGGCAAACGCACCGCCGAGCGCCTCTCGGTGGAATTGCGAACCCGGCTGCAGGCGCGCTACGGCGAGAGCCTCCACTTGAGCGCAGCCGATGACCTTCAGACCGGAGAGGCCGGAGACGGTCCAGCGGAAGGCGTCCGGGAAGAAGTGCAGCTGACCTTGGCGGCCCTTGGTTACGAGGCGCTGGAGATCAACCGAGCCCTGCGGGCCCTCAGCCTGCAGGGCCAGGACTTGGGCGAGGACGGTGACGCCTGGCTGCGGGAAAGCCTGCGTTACCTCTCCCGCGATGCAGCCTGAGGGGAAGCGGTCCCCTCGGGGCAGTAAGTTGGTTGTTTGCACCGTCAGGGCCAGACGCCGCGCATGTCGCTCGACACCACCAAGAAACAGGAACTAATCAACGCTCACCAAACCCATGGCACCGATACCGGTTCCGTGGAAGTTCAGGTGGCGATGCTGAGCGAGCGCATCAGCAAGCTGAGTGGTCACCTGCAAAGCAACATCCACGACTTCTCGTCCCGCCAGGGTCTGCTGAAGATGATTGGCCGCCGCAAGCGCCTGCTCAGCTACCTGCGCAGCAACAGCGAGAAGCGCTATACCGACCTGATCCAAAAGCTGGGCATCCGCGGCTGAGATGGCAAACGAGGGGAAAAACCGCTCCCGTCCTCTGAAGGGCGGCGGCGGACTTGCTCCAAGCGTCCCCTCGAGCCAATCCAAAACGGCCGCTGGTCGTTCCAAGCCGACCAACCCACAAGCCATTCCGCCGGCCGTCGCCAATCGCATGGCCCGGCGTGTGGCCATCGCGACCGGCCTACCCACGGTGATGGGCATGGCCACATTCATCGTGAGCTACGTGGTGGTCAGTCGTGGACTCATGGACATCCCCCCCGCCGCCACTCTGGTGACGTCAGGGGGGTTTTTCCTGTTGGGCCTAGTCGGATTGAGCTACGGGGTCTTATCAGCCAGTTGGGAACCCGCAGCAGGCAGCCTGTTGGGGTTCGAGCAACTGGGGGTGAATATCAGCCGCCTGCGCAGCTCCGTTAAGCGGCCACCAGCTTCGAGCTGAGGCGGGCTCGGAAGTCCTGAGCTTCCAGGCTGCCCAAAGCGGCGCGGCTGTCGCGGACGCAGAACTGGTGGCCCAGGCGGACATAACGCACTTGGCTCTGGTCCTTGACCATGGCCACCACGGGGACGCGAATGCCGCCCTCGTCTTTTTCAGTGCGGTGTTGGTTGAGGCACTCCCGAAGCTTGTGCTGGATCGCAATGTCACTGGCCTGCCGGCCGTCGAGTTCGACCACAAGGAACTGCAGCTCATCGATAACGCGGCAGTCATCAACGATCAGCTGCACCTGCTCGTCACGCCGATCGACTGAGGCCCAAATCAAAAGACGGGCATCGACCATCAGGTGATCCGAGAGACGGGCATAGGTCTTCGGGAAGACCACGGCCTCACAACTGCCACTAAGGTCCTCCAGCTGAAGCACCGCCATGCGATCCCCTTTGCGGGTGGTCACCGGTCGCAGGCCGGAGACCATACCGACCACGCTGACCCGCGCCTTATCGGCTTGCTCCTCAAGGCCACCAAGGCCCACCGGTGAAAGCAGCTGGACCGGGCGGGTGAGCTGTTTGAGCGGGTGATCCGAGAGGTAGAAGCCAACCAACTCTTTCTCGAGCCGCAGTTTCTCGGTCGGGGGGTAATCCTTCACCGGCGCCGCCTTCGGGGCCGTACTGAGATCGCCACCAGCTGCTGGCGTCGCATCGCTTGAATCGTCCGCCGGCGCCGCAAAGAGATCAAACAAGTTGCCCTGGCCGCTTGCCCGGTCACGGGCCCTGGAGGAAGCCCAATCGATGATCAGATCCAAGTCCGCCATCAGCTGAGCCCGGTTGGCATCCGGTTCAAGGGCATCCATGGCACCGCAGTGGATCAGCGCTTCGAGGGAGCGCCGATTCAAGGTCGTGCCGGGGATGCGGTCACAGAGATCCGCCAGGGACTTAAACGGACCGTCGCTGGCGCGGGTCTCCAGAAGGACGCGAATCGCTCCCTCACCGAGATTTCGAACCGCCGACAGGCCAAACAGGATGCGATCGCCGACAGGGGTGAAGTCAATGCCCGAAGCATTCACATCAGGGGGCATCACCTCAATCCCCATCGCATTGCAATTGGAGATGTAGCGCTGAATCTTGTCGGTGCTGCCGGCATTCACCGTGAGCAACGCCGCCATGTAGGCCACGGGGTAGTGCGCCTTGAGGTATGCGGTCTGGTACGTCACCGCGCCGTAGGCGGTGGAATGGCTCTTGTTGAAGCAGTACTCGGCGAAGAGCACCATCTGGTCGAAGAGTTCATCGGCGATCTTGTCGTCAACGCCGCGCTCACTTGCGCCCTTCACAAAGATGCCTCGGTGCTTCTGCATCTCCGAGACCTTTTTCTTACCCATGGCCCGGCGCAGCAAGTCGGCTTCGCCCAGGGAGTAACCCGCCAAATCCTGAGCGATCTTCATGATCTGCTCTTGGTAAACCATGATCCCGTAGGTCTCCTGCAGGATCGGCTCCAACTTGGCGTGGGCGAAATCAATCGCCTCACGGCCGTGCTTGCGGTTGATGAATTTCGGGATCAGCCCTGCATCGAGGGGACCGGGTCGGTAGAGGGCCAGGATCGAAGAGATGTCCTCCAGGGAGGACGGTTTGAGGTCGCGCACGATCTGGCGCATCCCACTGGATTCCAACTGGAAGATGCCTTCGAGATCGCCCCGGGCCAAGAGCCCGAAGGTGCCCGGATCATCGAGTGGAAGCGCATCGGGATCGATGCTGACGCCGGAACTCTGTTGAACCAAATCGACGGTCTTGTCGATCATCGTGAGGTTCTTGAGGCCCAAGAAGTCCATCTTCAGCAGGCCCATGGACTCCACGTCTTCCATGAAGTACTGGGTAATCACCTGGCCGTCGTTGTTGCGCTGCAACGGCACAACTTCATCAAGGGGATCCGCCGCAATCACGACACCAGCGGCATGGACGCCGAAGGTCTTGTTGGTCCCCTCAATGCGCATCGCCATGTCGACCCAACGCTGTACCGCGGGATCGCCGAGATATTTCTCGCGGAACTCCGGGGCCGGTGATTCCTCACCGATCATGTCCTTGAGCTTGGCGGGTTTGCCGCGCACCACCGGGATCAACTTGGCGAGACGATCCGCATCGCCGTAGGGGATGTCAAGCACCCGGGCTACATCCTTGAGCACCGCCTTCGAGGTCATCCGGTTGAAGGTGATGATCTGGGCGACCTTGTCTTCGCCATAGCGCTCCGTGACGTAGTCGATCACCTCGCCACGGCGCTCGATGCAGAAGTCCGTGTCGATATCAGGCATCGACTTGCGCTCGGGGTTCAAGAAGCGCTCAAACAGCAAGCCGTTCGTGACCGGATCAATGTTCGTGATTCCCAGGGCGTAGGCCACCAGGGAGCCGGCGGCGGAACCACGGCCCGGTCCCACGGGAATGCCGTTGTCGCGGGCAAAACGGATGTAATCCCAGACCACCAGGAAGTAGGTGGGGAATCCCATCTGCTCCATGACCTGCAGCTCGAAATCGAGCCGCTCGCCATAGGTCGGGTCGAAGCCACTTCCTTCGGGCAGCCCCAGGCGCGCCCGCAAACCCTGCTCGGTGACTTCCCGCAAATAGCTGACCGGCGTGTGCCCCTCGGGGATCGGGAAACGGGGCATCTGATAGCGACCAAGGATGTCGTAGTCCTCGACCTTCTCGGCCACCCGTGCTGTATTGGCAACGGCCTCAGCGACCACCTCAGGCTCCAGGTGGTCAGCGAAGAGCGCGAGCATTTCTTGCTCGCTCTTGATGAATTCGGTGCCGGTGTAACGCAGACGCTTTTCGTCGGTGACCAACTTGCCCGTCAAGACGCAGAGCAGGGCGTCATGGGCCTCCGCGTCATTGCTGGTCAGGTAGTGGGCGTCGTTGGTGGCAACCAACGGGATCCCCAATTCCTTCGAGATCTTCGCGATCTCCACATTGACGATCCGATCCTCCGGTGAACCGTGGTCTTGGATCTCCAGGTAGAAGTCGTCGCCGAAGACCCCCTGGTACCAGCGGGCCACATCGCGGGCAACCTCGGGGCGTCCGCGCAGGATCGCCTGGGGAATTTCACCACCGAGACAGGCGGTGGCAATGATCAACCCTTCGCTGTAGCGCTCAAGGGTGGGCTTATCGATGCAAGCCCTGGAGAAAATGCCCCGACCGCGCATGCCCCGCAGGTGGCTGATGCTCGTCAGCTTCACCAAATTGCGATAGCCGACGGCGTTCTTGGCCAGAACAACCAGGTGGTAGCGGCGCTCTTTCTTCGGGGGATTGGGGTCATCAATGGAGCCATTGATGACGTACATCTCATTGCCGATGATCGGCTTCACCGAGCTGTCGCGGCAGAGCTTGAGGAGCTCAATGGCGCCATACATGACGCCGTGGTCGGTGAGGGCGATCGCCGGCATGCCGAGCTCCTCTGCCCGCTTCACCATGGCCGGCAGCTGACTTGCCCCATCCAGAAGGCTGTAGTCGCTGTGGTTGTGGAGGGGGACGAAGGCCAAGCGCGAAGAAAGCGATGGAGCCAAGACTGGCGTCAGGCTAAGCCGGCAACACCAGATTCAGGGCTCCGCTCGCCAGTTCGTCAGCCCAACACGCCACCCCTAGTGATCAGGGCACCAGGGAGGCCTGGGGACGCTTCTCCATCACCCGAGCAGCTTGCTCGTAGTGGTAAGCGACTTGGAGCAGACGCTCCTCTTGCAGCACTCCCGTAATCAGCTGAACACCGATCGGTAGGCCCGCCCCATCGAAGCCGCAGGGAAGACTGATGGCCGGCAAGCCCGCCATGTTTGCGGGAATCGTCAGCAGGTCGGCCAGGTACATGGCCAGGGGATCCTCCGCGTGGGCACCAAAACCAAACGCAGTGGTCGGTGAGGTGGGGGTCAGCAGGACATCGACCTCCCCAAAGGCCGCATCAAAGTCACGGCGGATCAGGGTCCGGACCTGCTGGGCCTTTTTGTAGTAGGCGTCGACGTAACCGGCGGACAGGGCGTAGGTGCCGATCAGGATGCGGCGCTTGACCTCATCGCCGAAACCTTCGGCGCGGCTCCGGGAGGTCATTTCAGCCAGGCTGGCGGCGTCCTCGGCTCGGAAGCCGTATTTCACGCCGTCGTAGCGAGCCAGGTTGGCGGACGCCTCCGATGGAGCAATGACGTAGTAGGTCGCGATTCCGTCGTTGAAGCGCGGGCAGCTGACATCGACGAGGTCGCAACCCAGGGCCTCGAGTTGGGCGGCGGCAGCCATCACCGAAGCCTTGACCTCCGGATGCAAACCCTCCGCTTCGAAGCATTCCCGAACGATGCCAACCCTGAGACCCGCCACCGGCTGGGTCAGGGCAGCGCGGTAATCGGGAACAGGGGCCTTCAGGCAGGTGGAATCACGGGGATCTTCCCCAGCGATCACCTGAAGCAATTCGGCCGCATCCGAGACGCTGGTGGCAAACGGGCCCACCTGATCCAGGGAGCTCGCGAAGGCGACCAAGCCATAACGGCTGACCCGGCCATAGGTGGGCTTGAGGCCAACGACACCGCAGAACGAGGCGGGCTGGCGAATGGAGCCACCGGTGTCTGATCCCAGGGAAGCCACGCACTCGCCGGCCGCCACGGCGGCAGCACTACCACCGGAGCTGCCCCCAGGTACCTTCTCGGTGTTCCAGGGGTTGCGACTGGGACCAAAGACTGAGGTCTCGGTGGAGCTGCCCATGGCGAACTCATCGAGATTGGTCTTGCCCAGCAACACCGCACCAGCGCCCCACAGGCGGTCGGTCACGGTGGATTCGTAGGGGGGGACAAAATTCTCCAGCATCCGGCTGGAGCAGGTCGTGCGGACGCCCCGGGTGCAGAGGTTGTCCTTGATCGCCAAGGGGACACCGGCCAGCGGCGGGAGCTCGGCACCAGAGGCCCTCAAGGCATCGATGCGATCGGCATCAGCCCTGGCCCGCTCCGCGGCGACCTCTGTGTAGGCATTGACGCTGGGTTCGACCGCCTCAATCCGGCTGAGGTGATGGTCGGTGAGCTCCCGGGCGGAAACATCGCCGCTCTTGAGCTGCTCGCGCCACTCGGCGATACCCATCAAACCCAGGTCCAAACCAAGGGTTGACGCTATCAGCCAACCCGAGACGCTTCAGGGGCTTAGCCCTCTGCAGCGATGGTCAGCGGCTCGGAGCGCCGAGTCTTCAGGAGGGTGTGGTTGATCTCTCCAGCCCCCTCACTACGCAGGTCCGCCAGAAACGGCGGAAGCGCCGCCTCCAGGCTGCCGCGCCGGATGTAAGGGCCAAACCAATAGGTCACGTCGGGCTGCCGGGTCTCAACCCGGGCCCACCAAGCCATCCCAAACCCGTTGGCAATGCTGCGCAGCGGCCGAAGAAGCGGGGTCATCCAGGCGGAAGGCGACGACCCCATTGTGTCTCCGGATTGGATCGGCGCAGCAATCAGAGCTTGATGTCGGAGGAGAACGTCGCGGAGTCATCAGAACCATCGGCCTCCTGATCCGAGCTCGACGCAGCATCGACCTGCAGATCAGCCATCACATCGGCAACGATCTGCTCAGCCCGTGCCTCTTCCGCAGGACTAAGGGTCAGCTCGGTCTCGCTGGCCTCACTGACGCTTTCCTCTTCAGGGAGCTCCAACGGGGGCGGGGTGGGCATTTGCGGGCGCACGATCCGTGGTGCTGGGGCAGCACCAGAGATCTTCTGCATCCAACCGCGGCGGGCGACTTCATAGAGCACCATCGCGGTGGCCACCGAAGCGTTGAGGCTGGGGGTCGCGCCGCGGATCGGAATCCGCACCAACTGGTCGCAGTGCTTGCGGGTCAGCATCGACAGGCCGTCACCCTCCGAGCCCGTCACCACCACCAAGGGACCATCCAGGTCAGCCTCACTGAGGGCGACGCTGCCCTCACCGGCCAGGCCGATCACGCGATAACCCTCGTCCTTGAGGCTGTCGAGGGCACGGTTCAAATTCACCACGCGGGCCACCGGGAGGTGCTCCAGGGCACCGGCGGCGACCTTGGCAACCGAACCAGTCAGGCCTGCACTGCGCCGCTGCGGCAGCACCAAACCATGGGCACCCAACGCCTCGGCGCTACGGACGATGGCCCCGAGATTGTGGGGATCGGTGATGCCGTCGAGGGCCATCAACAGGGGCGGCTCCCCCAGGTCACGGCAACCATCAATCAAGCTGCCCAGGTCAAGGGTGTCGGCCGCAGCCGCTTGCATGACGATGCCCTGATGGACCGCACCATTGGTCAGCTGACCCAGACGTGACCAGGTGACCTCCTCCACCAGGACACCGCCCGACTTGGCTTCACGCAGCAGCTGAAGGAAACGGGGCTGGAAGCGCATCTCAGGGGTGCACCAAATGCGATGCACGGGACGGTCGCTTTCGAGGGCCGCCAGGGCGGCATGGCGCCCCCAAATCAGGTCGTCGGCGGGATAAGCGTTGAAGCGTTCGGCTTCACCGACCGGGACCTCAACGGCGATGGGTTTGGCCTGATCACGGTCGCGGCTGAAGGGCTTGCGACCACCACGCTGATCTTCGCGACCTCCCCCAAAACGGCCCTTGCCGCCATCACGACGACCGTCCTGACCACCATCGCGGTAGCGGTCTGCGCCACGCCCCTTCAGGAACGGACGGCCTTGGGGGCGGGCACCACGACGCTCCGGTCGGCTCGAAGCATCACCGCGGCCCTCAGAGCGGCCCTCACCGCGCGAAAAGCGCTCACCTCCACGGCCAGCTCCGCCGCGCTCCTCCCCGTCAGGGCGCCATTCGCCGCGGGGCGAGAAGGGACGGGAGGAACCTCCACGGAAACCCGGACGGCCGCCGGGCCTGCCGCCAGGACGGCCTGCGGGTCGCCCACCGGCGCGATAGCCGGGACGGCCAGCACCGCCCTCGTCTCCGCCACCAAAGCGGTCGCCCCCGCGCGGGGAGCCATACCGCTCGCCACCTCGGTCAGAGCCGAAGCGGTCGCCGCGGCGGTCACCACCTGAGCGCTCACCACTAAATCGCCCGCCGGAACGGGGAGGTTTGCCTCCACCAGAGCCCGAACGCTGGTCATTACGACGATCAAAACGAGGGCTCATGGTTGTCAGGCAAAGGGGTTATCAGTCGGCGTCCTCGAGTTCTGCCAGCAGCTGTGCAAGGCGGCTGGGGTTCTGCAGAAAGAGCCAGCCCACCATTGTCTCAAATCCCGTGGCCTTCCCATAGACACCCGCCTCTCCTTTGCGAGGCCCCCGGCCCGCTTTGTTGCGGCCTTTGCGTACCCACTCGAGTTCTTCCTCCCGCAGAAAGCCCTTCTCCTGCAGGCGATCGAGAGCATGGGCTTGGGCATCAGCACGGACGTCCGCAACGACAGCCCGATGCAAATCGGCACTTCGGCCGGGCTGCCGGCAACGGCGCATCCGCTGGTGCAGCTCCCAGACGGCATCTCCGAGCCAGGCCAATTGAAGTGGACCCAACTCGCCGGGCCATCCCGGCGCTTGGAGTTGGGTCAACCAGGCGGCCGAATCAGGCGGCGATGGATCCGAGGGCGGTGTTGAGGTCGGGCTGGAGATGGAGGAACTCCTCAAGCCTTACCAGTTTCACCGTCTGGACGACCCGGGCATTGCCGACAACCAGGAACTGGATCTTCTGGTCATTGCAGTGCTTCGCGAACTGCACCAGAGCCCCCAGACCGGAGGAATCGATGAAATCGATCTTGCTCAGGTCCAGAACCAGCGGCTGGGGAGTGCTGGTGAGGTGGTCGTTGATGAACGCGAGAAATTGCTTCTCGGAGTACGCATCCAACTGCCCGGTGAAACTGAACAGAAGACATCCGTCCTGCTGTTCAAAACCACCGCGGAGAGAGACGGTCAATCGCTGCAGATCAGTGATGGCTGCTGACCTCTGACGTCACTGGCGATCGCAGTGTAGTGAGGGTTTTCGAAACGGGCAGGACCGAAACAAAGTTCGATCGATCAGCTCCGTCGCTCCCGCATCAACGTGGCAAAACGACCGAAATGGTGGTCCGCGTCGTGGGGGCCGGGACTGGCCTCTGGGTGGTACTGAACGCCGAAAATCGGCTTCTGTCGATGGGCAAACGCCGCCACGGTCCGGTCGTTCAAATTCAAATGGGTCACCTCCATTTGATCGGCCGGTAGCGAGTCCGCATCCAGGGCAAAGCCGTGGTTTTGGCTGGTGATCTCCACCACACCGGTGGTACCGCAGGGATGGTTCAGGCCGCGGTGGCCGTAGCCCAGCTTGAAGGTGGTGCCGCCGAGGGCCAGGCCCAGGATCTGGTGTCCAAGGCAAATGCCAAACAAGGGCAGGTTGTTGTGATCCACCAGGGACTTGGCCAGGGCAATCCCACTGGTCACGGCCGACGGATCGCCAGGTCCATTGGAGAGGAAGACGCCCTCGGGCTGGCGCTCCAACACTTGCTCCAAAGTCGCGTCGGCAGGGAGAACCGTGACATCACAGCCATGGGCCACCAGCCGCTCGAGAATCGCCCGCTTGATCCCAAAGTCAATGGCCACCACCTTGAACGGCGTAGCGGGGTTCTCCTGCAGGCGTTGATCGAAGCCCGCCGGACAGAGCGAGGACCAGCTGTAGGGCTCGGGCGTTGAGACGTCCTTCGCCAGGTTCAAGCCGGCCATCGAAGGCATGGCCCGCACCCGCTCAAGCAATTGCTGCGGTGTGCTGCCATCACTACTGATGGCACCATTCATCGCTCCGCCTTCCCGGAGGTGACGGACCAAGGAGCGGGTGTCGATGCCGGAAATGCCGACCACACCGTGTTGTTGCAACCAGGCTTCCAGGCTGCCCTCGCTGCGCCAGTTGCTCTCGGTGGGGGCCAGCTGACGGGCGATCACGCCGCGCACATGGGGAGCATCAGCCTCCTGATCGCTGCTGTTGACTCCGGTGTTGCCCAGCTCGGGGTAGGTGAAGGTGACCAGTTGACCGGCATAGCTCGGGTCGGTCATGACCTCCTGGTAGCCGGTCATGCCGGTGTTGAAGACCACTTCGCCCAGGGCTGTTGCTGTTGCGCCGAAGGCTTCACCACGCAACACCAGGCCATCCGCCAACACAAGGAGGGCCGGTTGAGGGGTCGCTGCGCTGCTCATGCCGTCATCATCCCGTAAGGGTTTTCTACGCCAGGGCCTGCCGAAGGCTGAGGAGCTTGGCGTGGGCGCTGCCGTTCTCCATGGCCGCCTGAGCAGTCGGCAATGCAGCCTCGACGGACTCAGCGAGGCCGGCCGCCCAAATCACCAGAGCCGCATTGAGCGCAACGACGTCCTGCTGGGCCTGGGTGCCCTGGCCCTGGAGCACCGCCTCAAGGATGCGGGCGTTGTCCTCGAGCTCTCCGCCGCGTAGGGCCTCCATTGGAGCGAGGCTGAGGCCCAAGGACTGGGGATCCAGGCATTGGCGCTCCACCTGGCCGCCTCGAATCAAGCGCAGCTCGCTGGGGCCGGAGAGGGAGGCTTCATCCAGTCCGCCATGGCCAAAGACCACCACCGCACGGCTGCAGCCGAGGCGGGCCAGCGCATCGGCCATGGGATCGAGCAGATCCGCCGCGCCGACCCCAAGGACCTGGAAGTCCGGCCGAAGGGGGTTCACCAGGGGACCCAAGAGGTTGAAGACCGTCCGCACTCCGAGGGCCCGACGCAGCGGAGCCAGTCCCACCAATGCGGGGTGCCAGCCCGGGGCGAACAGGAAGGTGACTCCAGCCGGGTTCAAGGCCTCAACCACTTGATGGGTTGGTGCTTTGAGGTTCAAACCAACGGCTTCGAGCACATCGGCAGAGCCGACCTTGCCGCTGGCACTGCGGTTGCCATGCTTCGCCACCTGAGCACCGCAGGCGGCGGCGACGAACGCCACAGCAGTTGAAATGTTGAAGGTGTTAGCCCCATCTCCACCGGTTCCGCAGGTGTCGACCAAGGGCAGATCAGGGCGTGCGCAGGGAAGCGGAGCGGCGGCCCGCAACACCTCCGCCATGGCGGCGAGTTCTTCACCGTTGACCCCCTTGGCCCTGAGGGCAGCCAGCAGGGCTCCGGTCTGCACGGGCTCCAACTGTTCGGTAAGCCACGCCTCCATCAGGC
Organism: Synechococcus sp. HW_metabat.21; assembly: GCA_018623875.1. Lineage (GTDB taxonomy): Bacteria > Cyanobacteriota > Cyanobacteriia > PCC-6307 > Cyanobiaceae > Vulcanococcus. Next base: position 7,577 of record JAAZUZ010000002.1, on the reverse strand, counting down.
CCTTGGCCTGGGCGGCCTCCAAGGACTCACCGCGCAGCAGTTGATCGAGCAGGGCTGGCCAGGACTGGGGGGCGGACATCAAGAGGGGGAATGAGAGGTGGTGTCTAGCAAGACCGCCACTTAAGGACTGTCCTGATCGGACGTATCAAACCCAGAGCCAACGGCCTGGGGGGCCGCCTCGGCCCCCGGGCGATAGCCGGCAGCCCAGATCGCTCGCGTGCGCTGATGCAACTGTTCGAGGCTCAGCCCCCAGAGACGCAAGGTTTTGTGCAGATCCTCCTGAAGGTCCAAGGCCCCGGGAAATCCCTCGTAGCGCATCAGCAGGCGACCAAGCTCGACGAGATCGGCATCAGCGGGAGCCTCCGTCGCGAGCAACCGGTCCACCAGATCACGTTCGGTGGCCTGTAGCGGATGAACTTGCGGGTTCTCGTCCATCGACCCAAGGGAGGAAGCGCGGGCACAGCATCGCTCAACAACGCTGTTCTGGGGTCGCTGCCTAGGTTGGCGAAACCTTGCCTTGATCCATGGCGGCGATCCGCTTCGGTTTGATCCAGCGCTACCTACGGCCCTACCGCCGCACGGTGCTGTTGGGCGTCGCCGCCTTGGTGGTCGTCAACCTTCTAAGCGTCACCATCCCCTTGATGGTGCGGGGGGTGATCGATGACCTCCAGGACGGGTTCACCTACAGCGACGTCCTCCGCCAAGCCGGGATCATCGTTCTGCTGGCGACCGTGATGGGCGGCGTTCGGCTGCTCTCACGGATGCTCGTCTTTGGGGTCGGCCGCCAGGTCGAAGCCCGGCTGAAGCAAAAAATCTTTGACCACATGCTCCGCCAGGAGCCCGGGTGGGTTCAGAGCACCGGCAGCGGTGAAGTGATCAGCCGGGCCACCAGCGACGTGGAGAACGTGAGGCGTCTGCTGGGGTTTGCCGTCCTGAGCCTGACCAACACAGCGCTGGCCTATGCCCTGACGCTGCCGGCCATGTTGGCGATCGACCCGCTGCTCAGCCTGGCGGCGGTTGGCCTTTACCCCTTGATGCTGGTCACCGTCCGCCTCTTCGGCGGCCGAATGATGCGCCAGCAGCGCCGGCAGCAGGAAGCCCTGGGTGAATTGAGCGATCTGATCCAAGAGGACCTCTCGGGCATCAGCGCCATCAAGATCTACGGCCAAGAGCGCACGGAGCGCGAAGCCTTCGAGCGGCGCAACAAGCGCTACCGGGATGACGCGCTGCAACTGGCTCGGACCCGCAGCACCCTCTTCCCGCTGCTGGAGGGGATCTCATCGATCAGCCTCCTGCTCTTGCTCGCCCTGGGGAGCGGACAGCTGGAGAGCGGCCGGCTCTCGATCGGTGACCTTGTGGCCTTGATCCTCTACGTCGAGCGCCTGGTCTTCCCGACGGCCCTGTTGGGCTTCACTCTCAACACCTTCCAGACCGGTCAGGTCTCCCTCGAGCGGGTCGAAGAACTGCTTCGCCGGACACCGCGCATCCAATCGCCTGCGACTCCCAAACCGGTTCCCCAGCGCACGGGAAGCCAGGCCGCTGAGATCGAAGCGCGCGGTCTAACCCTGCGTTACCCCGATGCGGAGCGGAACACCCTTGAGGACGTCAGTTTCCGCTTAAGCCCCGGTGAGCTCGTGGCCGTCGTCGGACCGGTCGGATGCGGCAAAACGACCTTGGCCAGGGCCCTCGGTCGCATGGTGGAGGTGCCCCAAGGGCAGCTCTATCTCGATGGGACAGACATCACCGCCTTGGACCTTGAGCAGCTGCGCCAGCAAGTCGCCCTCGTCCCCCAGGAGGGTTACCTGTTCACGGCGACCCTCGCCGACAACCTCCGCTACGGGGAGCCCGACGCTGATCAGTCCCGCGTGGAGCAGGCCGCGGAGCAGGCCCGGCTTGCCGCCGACGTGCGCGGATTCCCGGATCGCTACGAGACCTTGGTGGGGGAGCGCGGGATCACCCTGAGTGGCGGCCAACGCCAACGCACGGCCCTGGGCCGAGCCCTCCTCGTTCAAGCGCCCCTCCTCGTGCTGGACGACGCCTTGGCCAGCGTCGACAACAACACCGCAGCCGAGATCCTGAGCTCGATTCGCGGCCAACAGGACCGCACGGTCTTGATGATCAGCCACCAGCTCTCTGCGGCGGCGGCCTGCGACCGGATTTTGGTTCTAGACGAAGGTCGGCTTGTTCAAGAGGGGCACCACAACGTCCTGCTCGAGCAACCGGGCACCTACAGGCGCCTCTGGGAGAGGGAACAGGCCGAAGAGCAGCTCAGCCGGGTGGCTTGACGCAGAGCATCGTTCTTGCAACATCTCCAGACAACCAAGCCGGAGCTCGCTTAGCTGAGGAGTAACGCCCCGCTGAGCGTCCAATGCTCACCAGCACCGCCTACCGCCTGCGCTGCACCCTGACGTTTGGCGACATCTATGGCCAGATCCTGATTTGGATGTTGGTGATCTTTGTCAGCCTGGCGGCTGGCCTAGCCCTGATGGGCACCAGTAAGCCGACGGTGGCGCTGGTGGGGGTCGGGCTGATCCTCGTGTTGTCGCTGCCCTTCCTCCTGTTTGCGTTCACCACAACGCTGCTGAATCACATCACCCTGGAATCCACTTCGGCTGAGGGGTGAACTCCCTAGGCTCTGTCCAGCAAAGGCTTCTGTGGTGTTCGGACTCTTCCAGGGCATGGGTGGATCGAAGGCAAACTTGATCGCACCTGAAGCGGCCCTTCCCGGGCGTCCCGATCCGATCGCGACCTCCGAGCGCCACGTTGTGCTCGGTACGGCACTGAAGGCCCCACTGAGCACCAGCCAACAGGAAGCCCTGTTTGGTTGCGGCTGCTTCTGGGGAGCAGAAAAAGGCTTCTGGCGACTGCCGGGGGTGATCACGACCGCCGTCGGTTACGCCGGTGGTTTCACCCCCAATCCCAGTTACGAAGAGGTCTGCTCAGGCCGCACGGGGCACACCGAAGTGGTCCGGGTGGTCTGGGATGTGAATGCAGTGGATTTCAGCGACCTCCTGAAACTGTTCTGGGAATGCCACAACCCCACCCAGGGCATGGCCCAGGGGAATGACACGGGGACCCAGTACCGCTCCTCGATCTACGTCAACGAACCAAAGCTCCTTGCGGTCGCTGAGGCCTCCCGTGATCGCTACCAAGAGCTGCTGAATGGCTCCGGCAAAGGAGCCATCACGACAGAGATCGCTCTGGGCAAAGCCTTTTTCTTCGCAGAGGGGTACCACCAGCAGTACTTGGCCCGCCCGGGGAGCCGCCCCTATTGCTCCGCTCAACCCCAGGGCGTCTTGCTCGATCAACAGTGGGAGGGCTGTCACTACCAACTCCCCGCTGCGGTTTGGGAGAACTACGACTGGAGCGTTAGCCACTGCGTCCTGCGGGGAGACAACAGCCCCATCCGCCTCTAATGCTCGGTTTCGCCCTGCTAATCGCCCAGGCCATGCAGTCCCCTTGGTGGGAGGACTACGGGATCAAAGATCGCTACCTCTGCCATGACAAGGGGATGCTCGTGATCGAGCGGAACCAATCCCAGGCCTCGATGATCAGCGGCGGCTACCGCAGAACCTTCTTCCGGCTGCAGAGCAATGAACCCGGAGTCCGCTACAGCAGCGATGGCATGGACATGATTCTGCGCGGCGATGAGCTCACCCTGGAGCAACTGCCGATGCGCATCCAGTGTTTGCGGGTGGATCAGGTCTGATGAATCCGTTGCCCGACCGCACCGTGATCATCGGCATGCTGGCCACCCTTGGGCTGGTCTTTGCCCTGGTCTTTTGGTACGTCCGCTTAGCGCCCAGCACGGAAGCGCCGATGCTCTGGAAAGAGCAACCCGCCCTGGAGAGCCCCAAGCCGCTCGAACGTCGCCCAGCTGACTTGATCTGAAGCGGACAGCTCTGCCGCTGCCCCCCTTGGGGGAGAGCGTGGGTTGCGGAACAATGGCGCCGGCGCTGACGCGGAGCCAAGACCCATTACCGATTCGGCTGACACCAACGCCCCCCGGCAACTGCACCCCTTGCCTCGAGGCCTGGTGGAGCTCTACGGGCTGTTGGCCGTGCTGTTTGTGCTCGTGCCGGAGTGGATGGCGGACGGCGCCCTCTCCAGCCTGAAACCAGGCCGAGTCGGCAGTGCTTTGCCACCCACGGCCACCGCTTGGCAGAAGGTGCCTGAACTGCGTCTGGCGTCGATGAACCTGCGGGAGTTGAGGGAGCTCGCCCGCGCCCTCCGCCTCTGGGGCTATGCCGGGTTAAACCGCGAGCAACTGACCCGCCGGATGCTGCGCAAAATCCGCTCCAGGCGCGGGAAAGCGCTGTGATAACTTCTTTCTCGCCGGGGCGTAGCGCAGCTTGGTAGCGCACCACTTTGGGGTAGTGGGGGTCGTGGGTTCAAATCCCGCCGCTCCGATTTGATTACCGGCAATGCCACACCGACCACCTCCCCCAGAGGTGGTTTTTTTGTGGTCTGACAACAGAACGGAAGGTCGCTAGACCGACCTCAGAAGCACTGAGTCATGAAGGCCCTTCTTCGCTTGCTGCCCCTGGTCACGGTGATGGCCATCGGTCTACCCGCCCAGGCCGAGCCTGTGCATTTCCGACTGAGCGGAAGCGAGGGCAACGGACTTCTGCCGGGCAATGGGGTTGGTGGAGCAGGCTTTGCCAATGCCAAGGATTCGTCCGCCACGGGCGGGCTCATCAATCCCCGCAGCCTTTATTACGAACCAGAGAGCCAGCGCTTGGTCTTTGATTTCGCCTTCCAGGATCTTTCAGCAGGCGGACTCTTTCGTCCAGCAGTGCACGGAGGCATCCATCTCCACGGGCCGACGCCCCCGAGCCAACCCGGGGCGAATGCCGGTGTCCTTTACATCCTCAACACCACCGCGGCCGTTCAACCGGGTCTGAAGCTTCAGCGGGGCCCCCTTCGGGAGGGTGTCACAGCCGGCCGCCTGACAGGTTCGGTGGTGATCCAGAAGAAGGACCTCAAGGCCCTGCTGGATGGCCAGACCTACTTGAACATTCACTCGAAGCGTTTTCCGAACGGTGAGATCCGCGGCTCGCTGCTTTCGCTCACGCCTTAAGACTTCGCATCAGGCTCGAGGCGCGTGTGAACGTGGTAGCCCTCTAACCAGCGGTTCACGCGAGGGCGCAGACCTGGCGGCACCTCTTCCAGCAGTTGGGACAACTCGAGAGCGGCGAGGCGATGAAGCTCGCGCACATCGACGTGCCACAGCGCCTCGGCTTCCCGGATTAAGCGGGCCCAAGTGCGGCTGCGCTGCCAGCGCTGAACCTTGCTCATCACGCAAGGACGAGAGGGATGACCACGGGCATGAGCAGACATGGACAGGACCAGAGCTCACCCACCACGATGGGGAGCCGCCATGGGAAGTCATTGAAATGAGCGGGTCCGCTTCCTGTTGCTGAAGCAAATCAGGCGCTCTGCCGCTCCCCTGGGTCCTCCACCGGTGCCACCGGGAACGGCAGCGATGCCACTTCCCGCTCCGAGAGACGGCGACTCCAGGCGCCACTCACCGGCTGGTTCCACCGGAATCCAGCCTCCCGGGCCTTGTGCCGTTCCTCGTAGGAGAGGCGAGCGCGGTAGAGGCGACGGGGCTCCATCGCTTGAAGCAGGAGATCCTCCAGGTCAGCGCAGCGCTCGAAGACCTGCGCCAAATAGATGCAGTCGGTCAAAGCCCGGTGGGCCGCCCAAACCGGGACGCCGTAGGCCAAGGCCAGGTCACGCACCGACGGAGTGGATCGCAGCTGACGCTCCTGGGGCCAACGGATGTCCTCCATCGAACAAAGCCAGGGCTTCTTGAGGACTGGCAGGGAACCGAGGCCAAACCACTGCTTGTCGAAGGACGCGTTGTGGGCCAAGAGCAGATCAGCGGCCTCGACCATGGACTCGAAGCAAGCCAAACCGGCCTGCCAGGGTTGCGTCCGCTGGGTGAGGGCGGGTGCGATTCCATTCACCGCTTCAGCGGCGTTGCTCTGGCAGGGCATCAGAAAGGAGACCTGACTCAGCACGGAGCGGTCCGGAACCGAGAACAGGACGGCACCGACCTCGATGCATTGGTCTTGCTCTGGGGACAGTCCCGTGGTCTCGGTGTCGAGGATCAGCAGACGCTCCGGTACCCCTGCAGCGGCCACAGGTGAGGGGGCCGGTTCAGGAGCCTGCTCAGGGACCAGAGGGGGCTCAGGGACTGGCTGGATTGCCGGCACAGGTTCACCAGCAGGCTCGGGCTTGTTCTGAGCAGGGGCGCCCACCAGGCTGAGCAGGTCAACCTGCTCCCAGGCGGAAAGCGACTGTTGGTCGTCCATCTCGGCGTCGCCCCTGGCCATCACCACCTCTGTAATCCCCCCATGATCCCAGCCCTGGCCAGCCCCTCCCTAGGGTTTGCCCATCTGTTGGATTGGCCTTGGCTCAAGCCCTACAAAGCGGCGATCGCGCTCCCCTGATCGCCCTGCAGGATCAGAACGGGGTTGAGCGCCGCAGCGACCAGTTGGCCGGCAAGTCGCTGGTGCTCTTCTTTTATCCCAAGGACGACACCCCCGGCTGCACCATGGAGGCCTGTGCCTTCCGCGACAGCTACGCCGATTTGCAGGCGTTGGGGGCCGAGGTCTGGGGGGTCAGCGGCGACAACGCAGGTAGTCATCAGCGGTTCGCCAGCCGCCACAACCTCCCCTACCCCCTGCTGGTGGACCAGAACAACCGGCTGCGTAAGGCCTTTGGCGTCCCTGGAGTTCTCGGTCTTCTGCCCGGCCGGGTCACCTACGTCATCGACGCCGAGGGGGTGGTGCGCCACGTCTTCAACAACCTGCTCGACGGGCCAGCCCATCGCCGCGAAGCCCTGGAGTGCCTGAAGCGCCTTCAGTCCGCGTGAACTGGCGTCAGCGGGGAAGCCTCTGGTGCTGGAGCCCTCCCCAACCCCAGGGGTTGATCGAGTTCATCGGCGGCAGCTATCTCGCGGCGACGCCGCAGATCAGCTACCGGCGTCTGCTCGAGGCCTTGGCGCGCCGGGGCATGGCCATCCACGCTTGGAGCTATGTCCCTGGCTTTGACCATCAGGCCCAAGCCAATGAAGCCTGGAGGACCTTTCGCCAGCGGCGAGACCCTGATCAGCCCCCACCGTTGAGGCTCGGCCACAGCCTTGGCTGCAAGCTGCACCTTCTGGCGCCCGATAACGGCCGGAGCTGCAGCGCCCTGGCGGCCATGAGCTTCAACAACTTCTCAGCCGAACGCAGCGTTCCACTCCTCGCCGAGCTCGGACCAGCCCTGGGGGTGACCAGTGAATTCAGTCCATCCCCCGAAGAAACCCTGCGGCTGATTGAGCGGAATTACAGACAGACCAAAAATTTGCTGGTGCGCTTTAAGAGCGACCAACTGGACCAGAGCCCGCGGCTCCTGCAGGTGCTGCAACAACGCAGCCGCGACCACTCGCAGTTGATTGAGCGAACGGGAGATCACCTCACCCCCGCCAGCGCCGGTCTACGCCAAAACCTGCTGGGCGGGTGGGCCGATGATCCAGCCCGGCAGAGGGAACTGGATCAATTGGCCGATCAACTGCTGCAGTGGTG
>JAAZUZ010000191.1 GCA_018623875.1 Synechococcus sp. HW_metabat.21 | reverse complement strand
GGCAGAGGTCGCTCTCGATCTTGGGGAGACCTTGAGCGGCGTGACGATGCTCGAAGGATCACTGAGCGCCGTAATCGAACAACAGGGCCGCGGTTGCAGTTTTTGGGCCCTAGAGCACTGCGGCGAAGAAGCCGATTTTCACCGCCGAGAAAGCTTCATCCTTGGCATCAAAAAAGAGGATTTATCGGCGTAACAAATCCGAAGAAATAGTCGCGCTTTCAAGGGACAGGGAATCGCTCTGTAGCCTGCGATACAGAAAGTCTTACTAGCAGCCAATTTGAACGTCACCCACTGCGGGGAAGAGCATCTGATCAGCCTGACGACGGAGGAAGCGTCTCAGCTCGTGGATGCTTGCGCTTTGCTGCTGCTGGCCTCCAAGACAACCCCCGATTGCCAACTCAAGCCTGAGATGTCCCGGGTCTTGCAGACGGTCTTCGAGCATTTGAGCACCCACGTCGTCTAACGGGCGCCGCTAGAACCAGCGGATGCACGCGCTCTCTCTACCCACCTGGTGGATCCACGTGGCTTCCGTCCTGGAGTGGGGACTGGCCATGCTGGCAATCCAACGCTGGGGCCTCCGGCGTGGAGAACCGGAATGGAGCTGGCTCGCCCTCGCCATGGTGCCAGCCCTTGTTAGCGCCATGGCGGCCTGCACCTGGCATCTCTTTGATAACGCCGAAGAGCTCTATGGACTGGTGGTCCTGCAGGCGGGATGCACGGTCTTGGGCAACGGGACGATGGCTCTGGCGGCCTGGAATCTGCAGCGCAAGCGGAGCGAGCTCGGATGAACAGCCTGCTGCCGGCCATTCGTGAAGGGCTGCACGTTCTCGGCAACGTGGATCCGGCGCCACTGTTTGCGGCATCCCTCTTCCCCTACCTGACCTTTCTGTGGTGGGCCTGGAGGTCCAAGCGCTTTCCCCGCTTAGCCCTATGGGGATTCGGCTTCACTTTGGTCTTTGTCCTGATCACGATTGCGGCCGCCATCGCTGCCGAGGGGATCTATGGCCGCCAGCTCGCGGATGTGGACCCGCTCCATGGCGGTGCAGAGGTGTTTTTAACCATCAGCAACGTGATGATCCTGCTTGGATTTATGGAGAAGGGGGTGAACAAGTCTTAAGCGGAGGGCGCCATTGGCGAGAGACCCTCTGACAATCAGGTGTCACCCAAAGAATTCGATGCTCGCTCCTCTGCTGGCTATCGCCCCCGCCTCCGTGGCCTGGTCTCCCAAGGTGGGCCTGGTGATGATCATCGCCAACGTGATCGCCATCGGCATCGGCAAGGCCACCATCAAGCACCCCAACGAAGGTGCCCAACTGCCCAACGCTGCGATGTTCGGTGGCATGAGCCACGCCGCACTGCTGGCCACCACCTCCTTCGGTCACATCCTCGGCATGGGCGCCATCCTCGGCCTGGCCGCCCGCGGCGTGGTCTGAAGCCCTTCAACCCGTTCCGGGTCTGCGGAGCCCCCCTCCTTGAGGGGGGCTTTTTGCTGTGTGGGCCCCAACGCTTCAGCGCAGACCGGTCAGATAGGGAAGGGCCCGCAGGCCGTAGCGCTCAAAGCGGTACTCAAACAACAGCTGGGACAGCGCTTCAGCACTGGCAGTTGCCTCAAGCCCGGCCAGCAACCGTTCGAGCCGTCGGTCGGCCCGCTCATTCGACAGTCCCAACCAGGTGCGCTTGGCGAGGCGTCCGCTTAACGACCAACGCCAACCGAGACGACGGCGGAGGCGCTTCGGGTAGGACGCCAGCGCCCTAGGGCGGCCCGCCAAGGCGTCCAGCAGAAGGGGGGCCAACACATCCGCACTGGCTAAGGCATGGCGAATCCCCTCGCCACCGAGCAGGTTTCCTGTGCTGACGGCGTCTCCCAAGCCCAGCAGAGCCCCCCGTTGATGGCATTCACGCCGCCGGATCGTGCTTCGAATCAGACCGCCATGGCGGTCCAGAACCGCCTCGGGCTTGATCTGGAGCCGCTCAAGCAGGGCCTGCTGCAGCTGATGCAGGGGGGGTTGGCGGCGCGTGCGGTCCTGTAACCGGCAGACCCCCAGCTTTAAGAGTCCAGGTTGCATTGGGAAGACCCAGCCATAACCCTGGGGCACCCAGCGACTTCCCAGCATGAAACTCAGTCGGCCGGCCCAGTCCTGCCACTGATCGGGGGAAACCCTGAGCAACCACTCCACGCCGGAGCCGCTGATCAAGGCACCCTGGCCAGGGTCCGGATCGCCCAACAACGCGCGCTTTTCACCGGTGGCATCCACCACAAACCGGCTGGTCACGCTGGCCGTCCGTCCGCCGCTCCCGCGCAGCTCGGTTTGGGCCATGCCTGTGGGAAGGGTTTGGGAGGAGCAGACCCGCCAGCCCAGCCGCAAGGCCGCACTACGGGAGCAGGCCTCCTCGGCCAACCACCGGCGCAACGCCGCAAAGTCCAGCACGACCCCGAGGGGGGCCTCAGCGCCCCAGTGCCGCTTCCCTTCTCCCGGTCCCAACAGCTGCCATTGCTGCCAGCGGGCCGCAATCACCCGCTCGGGCAACTGCCATTGCTGGACGGCACCCAGGGGAAGGGCCGCACTGCTGAAGGCGTTATCAGACAAATCTGCAAGCGCATCGACGAGCAGAACAGAAGCCCCTGCCTCAGCAAGCTGCAGCGCTAATCGGGATCCCGAGGGCCCTGCCCCCGCAATCAGCACATCCCAGACGGTTTGATCAGGGATCGACTCAGACACCCACGGCCTGACGCTTCAAGGTCCCGAAGCGATTCAGGATGGATTCGCTCATTTGAGCAGGGGTGAGACCGAGAGCCTCTTTGCTTTGGGCTGGGGTGGCGTGATCAACGAGAACATCGGGGATGCCAATCCGATGCACCGGCACCAGGACGTCCTGGTCATTGAGGATCTCCACGACGGCAGCACCAAAACCACCGGCGAGAGAACCCTCTTCCATGGTGACGACCTTGCCAATTCGGCGGGCCATGGGAAGAATCAGCGCTTCATCCAGAGGACGCAGGAAGCGGGCATTAATCACTGCAGCGCGCACGCCTTGCTCCTGCAGCAAGCCAGCGGTGGCCATGGCCGGTGCCACCATCGATCCGTAGGCCACGATCAGCAGGTCGTCGCCATCGGTCAGCAGTTCTCCGCGACCGATTTCGAGGGGCTCCCAACCCTCCTCCATCAGTGGAGCACCTTCGCCTTCACCGCGGGGAATGCGCAGGGCGGTGGGACCGTCGTGGTTGAGGCAGGTCACCATCATGCGCTGGAGCTCTGATTCGTCCTTGGGTGCCATCACCGTGAAGTTGGGCACACAGCGCAAATAGCTGATGTCGTACTGGCCTTGGTGGGTCGGACCATCGGCGCCGACGATGCCAGCGCGGTCCAAAACAAAGGT
>JAAZUZ010000190.1 GCA_018623875.1 Synechococcus sp. HW_metabat.21 | reverse complement strand
GCAGAGGACGACGGCATTGCGGGCGAAGACAAATGCACCCATCAATTGCTTGGGGCAATCCCGCGCAACCAAGGTCTCGGTTCCCGCCCGGCGCAGCAGTCCCTGAAGCAGCGCTATCGACCTGAGGCGCTCCGCCCGCGCGGGAGACGCCACAAGAGCAAGCCCCAGCAGCACAGCCGCTGCGGCCAGCCAATGACTTGCGCCAGAGCCCCGCAAACGCCGCCACTCTCATCTCTGGTCTCAGTGGACCCGGACTGAGTGGTTGCGGGTCTTTTCGAGCCGAATCTCTGCAGGTTTCAGACCCGCCCAGCGATTGCGACGTATGCGTCTCAACTCTAATTCAACAGGCGTCCGACCCAGAGCAAGCAGACGACCTCCAGTGGTGACGCAGGACTCAACCGATGGTCTCGTAGGGATCCTCAACCGCCTCAGCGCGCACCCAATACGGACAACGGACCTGGGCCTCAGCGTCCTTCAAACTCATCGTCATCCGCCAACAGCGGCAGACCCCCATGCCGCCAGCGATGATGAAGTTCTTACAGGCAGCGCAACAGGGATAAGCGGTCACAGCAAAAGCGGTAACTCCTTTGGTCCTAGCCCTGGTGACCTCTTTTCTTCCAGGTATAAATGCCACACTTTTGCCGATTTAGGCACAACAACCTGCGGCTGAATACCTACAGGGAGAGCAGCACAACGCATCGAGAGATGACCCGCCCTCAGCGAAGCCTTTAAGGCCTGCAGATTGTCTTCAACAGGTGAGACACCATGGCCGGATCCGCCTGCAAGGCATAGGCCTCAAATTCCCGCTGACGGCTCTCGAGGGGCAACTGCTCCGTTGAAGCCACCACGTGATTCAAGTTGCCCTGCCTGCGCAGGTGCTGCAGGAAAAAACCATTCACCTGCTCACCGCTGAGCTGACCGCTGGCGCGCAACCCTTCCGCCAAGGTCAGGGACGTGGGAGTCCCCAAGCCATCCAGGCAGTCCTGCACCACATGGACCAATTCGTGCTGGATCACCTTGGCCCGCTTCTGCGGGTCCCGCTCGAGGGCCGTCGAAAGACAGAGGACGTTCGCGCCCATGTTGTAGGTGGCGAGATGGCGCGGTCCGCCGCACTCAGCTTGCTGAATCACAACAACCCCTAAAGCCTGGGCCGCCTCCAGGGCCGCATCCCCCCGATCAACGGCCCGTGCAGGAGCAGACAGCAGTGAAGCGGTCGCCACCAAGCCCAGACCCAGGAGACCAGAGCGGAAGGAAAGCAAAAGCCGTCTTAAGCAAGTCTCAAGATTGTCTCACGCGAGACCGGCTTGCGACGATGCCTCCGGCGGCGGCCAGCAGCAGCGGCCATTCCCCGAGGCGGCCATAGAGGGTCCCGCCCGAGCGGAGCTGCAGGCGCACCAGCAGCGTCCCTGGCTGCATCGGGGCAAGGGACGCCCCCAGCCCCCCATCGGGCCGCACCAACAGACTCGGCCCGCTGTTGGCGGCACTCACCAACCAACGACTGGCCTCAATCGCCCGCAGCTGCGCGAGGGCCTGGAACTGCTGCTGCAACAGCCGCGGATAGGGGTCCAGGTTGGCGCTGGCCAGGATCCAGCCGGCCCCAGCCTGCGAGGCACCAATCAGCCCCGCCCCATCAGCGATCTCGTAGCAAATAGCGACGGCCAGATCACCCGACGGCCGCCGCAGCAACCGCGAGGCCGGCCCCGGCTCAACGCCACCGACCGCGGAGAGTCCCGCCCAACGCAACAGGGAGCCGCCGGGGACCCACTCCCCCAGGGGCACCAGCCGGTGCTTGTCGATCGCCCCCTCCGCCTCCAGCTCCCCCGGCGGAAAACGCAGAACACTGCTGCGCAGCTCAATCCCCTCCTGACGAAAGCCGCCGCCAAGCACCTCGACAGCCCCCGATGCAGGCAGCCCCTGCCCCAGAGCCAAAGCCCCCTCCGGCAGCACCAACAGGTCCGCGCCCTGGGCCTCCGCTTCCGCCTGGGCCTCTCGCAAGCGCCGCTCCAGGGCCCGCTGCTGGGTCCAACTGAACTTTTCGCGGGTCGGGATATCGGGCTGCAGCACCAGCACCGACAGCCAGGGAGCCACCGGATCCGCCAGCGCGCTGCGCTGAAGCTGCTGCCAGCCCAGACCATGCAGCAATGCCACAACCAGCAGCCAGGCCAAGCCACCGCGCCAGAGGCCCCGCCGGCCCTCCCACCAAGCGGCCAGCAGGCGCCAGAGGCCCCAGGCCAGCAACAACTGCACGGCCGCCAGCCCGCCAGCACCGACCCACTGGGCCAGGCCCGCCAGGGCGCGGTCACCGGGCAGGGCCACCGAACCCAGCCCCAGCCAAAACAATGGCCCCTTCGCCATCCAGACCTCACCCAGGCCCCAGAGCGCAGAGCCGAACAGCGCCACGGACCAACGGCCGGCCCCCAGACGCCCGACAACGCCGCGCCAGAGGGAGACCAAGCCCGCACCCAGCAGCCCCAAGGCCAACCAAAGCACCAGACAAAGCGGCAGGCTCAAGGGAAGGGGCACCCCGATCCAATCGAGGGGATGCAACCAGAGCAACCAGCGGTGGCTGAGCAAAACCGCCGCCCCCGCCCAAAGGGCCGCCGGCCCAGGCCCCAAGGCCCAGAGGGGCACCAGCGTGAGCCAGAGCAGGGGCGGCGAACCCCAAGGGGGCAGGGCCGCACCGGCGAGCAGCCCTGAGAGCAGGGCGCCAATCCAGACCAGTCGCCGGTTCTCTGCCATGGCCACCGACCCTAAAGAGCGTCATGGTGCAGACAGCGCACCTTCGCGGGTTCATGGATCCCAGCCGGACCCTTCAACAACTGCTCTTCCGCGGTCTTGGCACCACCTCCCTGGTGGCCGAGCGCCTGCGGGGCGTCACCCAGGCCTGGGTGAGCAGTGGCCGCCTTGATCCCAATCAAGCCAGTGCCTTGGTCGATGACGTCCTCGCCAGCCTGCGCGGTGAGAACCCCGAGCTCGAGAAGCAGACCGAGCGGCAGGTGGAGCGCAACCTGGATCACCTACTGCAGGATCTCGGTCTGGCCCGGCAACGGGAGGTCGATGAATTGCGGGGCCGGATCGATCGACTGGAACAGCAGCTACGGCAGAAGCAATCCCAGCTCGAAATCCCGGACTGACGGCCAACTAGGCGAGAATTGCTCGCTATTGCCTCTTTGATCCGGACATGCGGGACATCCTGATCAGCTCCGCCGTCTGTGTGGGCTGCCTTTTGCTGGCGCTGGTGAGCCAGATCGTGGCTCCCTCCACCGTGAACGCCGCTCCCAGCAAACCCGCCGTGCAGCAGGCGGTGGCTAGCGCCCCCGCTCAAGCCAGCTTCAGCGGCCAGATTGAACTCGATCCCGAGGATCCCAACCCCAGCCTCTTCACGATGGCCAGCGACGTCATC
>JAAZUZ010000189.1 GCA_018623875.1 Synechococcus sp. HW_metabat.21 | reverse complement strand
TTTTGCCTCAGATCCCTCGGGTCTTCTGAGGGGATTGCACCGCCAGCCTGTGCTGGCGGTTCTTCGTGTGTCTGAGCGTCGTCTCGCTGAGACACAGCTCAGTCAACTCATGGATGCGGGCCTGCAGCATGTCGAGCTCGCTGTCTCGTTGACCCCTGCTTGGGTGGAGTTGGCGGTTGACCTGCGTGAACGCTTTCCAGCGCTTCGGCTTGGCGCTGCGTCGGTGCGCTGCCCCCAGGGCCTGGCCGCCGCGCAAGCCGCCGGGCTGAACTATGCCGTCTCTCCGATTCTTGAGCCGCAACTGTTGGCGCAGGCCCGTCAGGACGGCATCACCTTGATCCCTGGCGTTTACACCCCATCGGAAGTGGCCCGGGCCCAAGCGCTCGGGGCGCCAGCGGTGAAGCTCTTCCCCGCTAGCAGTCTTGGCCCGAGCTATTGGAGCTCGCTGGCAGGCCCCCTATCGCCATTGCCCTATTGCATCGCAGCGGGTGGGTTGTCGGCCCTGGATGCACGGCTCTGGCTGGAGTCCGGCGTCGACGCAGTGGCTTTGGGGAGCAGCTTGTTTGAGATGTCTACGGCCCCTGGCGTGTCCGTGAAACTCCGGCCTGGGTTGACCACCCTTTTGGCATGGCTCGAGCAGCGCGCCAATGACGCTTTGTTGTCAGATTAAGACCAGAGTGTTACTCATGAGATAGACGTCCTTCGAAGCATGTCTCAACTCACCATCAAGTTGAGCGATAAAGCTGATGCTCTGATCGCTCAGCTCCAAAAGGAGATCTTCAACCGCAGGCGCAAAAAAGTCACCGCCGCCGGGGTTGTCGAAACCCTGGTTGAAAGCGGTGCCAAGTCGCAATCTGACAAGCGCTTTGCGACCTCGTGGAAAAACCTCATCTCCGACATTGAGAAAGCAGCCAAATTGGCCAACGCCCATGGCGCTAAGCCGGCCAATCTCTCGGATGCGGAATGGGCACTGATCCTGAGCCATCGCAGTCGCACCACGATCAGCAAGGCGGCTCCAAAGAAAGCAGCCCCCAAGAAGGCATCCGCTAAGAAGGCATCGGCAACCACCACCAAGCGGTCCGCCGCGAAAGCGAAGCCCGCCGCCGTGAAGAAGGCGGCACCCAAGAAAGCGGCCAGCACAAAGGCGAAGGCCAAGCCTGCTCCAGCGGCAAAATCCAAGGTGGCCCCCAAGGCCAAGCCCGTGGCGAAGAAGGCTGCCCGTAACCCGGTGAAGAAGACCGGTGCGACCCGCGGTGGCTCAGTCGCCAAGCGGATGGCAAAAGCCGTTGGCCGCTTGGGAACTGCACCCTCGAGCAATGGCGCCGGTCAGCTGACCAGCGTCCGTTGAACCCTCCTCACCAGAGGCTGCACTGACCCTGCTGCCTCAATAGGTGGTCGGCCAGCACCAGGGCGACCATCGCTTCCACCATCGGCACGGCCCTGGGCAACACGCAGGGGTCGTGCCGACCTTTTGCTTCAAGGGTCGTCGCCTCACCGCGCGCATTAATCGTCTGCTGTGCCTTGCGGATCGTCGCGGTCGGCTTGAAGGCCACACGAATCACGATGGCTTCGCCGTTGCTGATGCCCCCCTGAATCCCGCCGGAATTGTTGGTGGCGGTGTGCAGGCTCCCATCGGCGGTGGGGAGGAAGGCATCGTTGTGTTCACTGCCCTTGAGCAAAGTTCCGGCAAAGCCCGAGCCAATCTCAAAGCCCTTGGTGGCCGGCAGTGACATCACCGCCTTGGCTAGATCCGCTTCGAGTTTGTCGAAGACGGGCATGCCCAGCCCGCCGGGAACGCCGCGGACAACACATTCGATGACGCCACCGCAGGAGTCCCCTTCGCGGCCAATCGCTTCGATGCGCTCGATCATCCGTTCCGCAACGGCGCCATCGGGACAGCGCACGATGTTGCTCTCAACGGCATCGAGGGTCACGGCCGTTGGATCGATCTGCGCTTCGATGTCGTGAATGCGCTTGACCCAGGCCACCACTTCGGTGCCGTTGGCTTTGTTCAGCAGCTGTTTGGCAATCGCACCGGCGGCCACGCGGCCGATCGTTTCCCGGGCTGAAGCCCGCCCGCCGCCGCTGCGGGCCTGAATGCCGTACTTGGCCTGGTAAGTGGCGTCGGCATGGGAGGGGCGGAAGGCCACCTCCATTTCCTTGTAGTCCTGCGGACGCTGGTCCTTATTGCGGACCACCATGGCGATGGGGGTCCCCAGGGTGACCCCGTCGAGCAGGCCGCTGAGGATTTCAACTCGGTCGTCTTCCTTGCGCGGTGTGGTGATCTTGCTCTGACCCGGTTTGCGCCGATCCAGATCGTTTTGGATCGCGTCCAGGTCGAGCTGTAATCGCGGCGGACAGCCTTCCACGATCACGCCAACACCGCCGCCGTGCGATTCGCCGAAGGTGCTGATGCGAAAGAGATCGCCGAAGCTGCTTCCCATGGGCTCAGTGCGCTGAAGCGAGCCTACAAACTGGGCTTTGGTTGCAGCAGCGTCCCGTCTTGAGGAAGCAGGAACGAGCGGCGTTGATCATGCGCCGCCTTGAAGAGCATTACCCCGAGACGCCGGTTCCTCTGGATCACAGCGATCCCTTCACCTTGTTGATTGCGGTGCTCCTCAGTGCCCAATGCACCGATAAAAAGGTCAATGAGGTCACCCCTGCGTTGTTCGCCGCAGGACCAACGCCCCAGGCGATGGCTGATTTACCGGAGGCCGAAATCCTGGGCTACATCCGTCAGCTGGGACTCGCGAAAACGAAAGCCCGCAACGTCAAGCGCCTCGCGGAGTTGTTGCTTGAGCGCCACAGCGGTTCAGTCCCCGCCAGTTTTGCCGCACTGGAGGCCCTCCCCGGAGTTGGCCATAAAACCGCCAGCGTGGTCATGGCCCAGGCCTTTGGTGTGCCCGCCTTTCCCGTCGACACTCACATTCATCGCTTGGCCCAACGTTGGGGTTTGAGCAGCGGTGAGAGCGTTGCTCGCACTGAGACGGATCTCAAACGCCTCTTTCCCAAGGACGCTTGGAACAAGCTTCACCTGCAGATCATCTTTTACGGGCGGGAGTTCTGTACGGCCCGCGGTTGTGATGGTCGCGTCTGCCCCCTCTGCCAAGAGCTCTATCCCAAACGCCGAAAGCCTGTCCTATGGCAGAAGGCCTAAGGCACTTGGCGTCCTGGTCCACTCCAGCCGCCCTGTAGCAACGCCGCGACCACGAGGAGTTGAAGGTTGCGCTGTATCGCTTCCTTCTCTTGGAATCTGCACTCCAACAACAAAAAGCCCCCGCTTTCGCGGGGGCTTCTGATTCAACAGTCCTCGAAGATCGAGAAGAAGCTGAATCGTTGGGGTTCAGCCTCAGCCGATGGCGGGAGCTTGCAGAGCCACGGGGGTGGACTCAGCAGCAGCCAGGTCGAGGGGGAAGTT
>JAAZUZ010000188.1 GCA_018623875.1 Synechococcus sp. HW_metabat.21 | reverse complement strand
GGAAGTCTGTTCTGGCCTCACACATGTATCCGTGACCGGCTCCAGTCGCCACCACCAGGCGATGGCGCACCCCGCTGGTATCCGCTGTGTGTAGGGCTCGATCAATCGCTTGCACTTCTTGGGCGGGCATCAACGGATCTTGATCACCGCAAAAACACCAGAGCCGGCCAGGGATCTGAGGAAGAAGCGAAAGCGTCGTCGCGTCAGGAGAGCCGGGCTTGAAGCAGGAGACCCGGGCGCCATAGAAGTCGCACGTGGCCTCAATCGCTGGGTTCATCGCCGCCAGCATCGCCAGGTGGCCGCCAAAGCAGAAGCCCACGCACCCCAGCCCTAGGGACGGATGGGCTTGCTTGAGCCAATCGACAGCAGCTTGAACATCCGCCAGGAGCTGCGGAGCCGTCACCTGATCCCGATGCTCACGGCCGGCGGCCAAGCCGGCTTCGTCATAGCCCACCCCCAACTCGGGAGCCGTGCGCGAGAAGGTGCTGATCGCTAGGGCTGCGTAACCCTCCTGGGCCAACCGTTCCGCCACGCTGCGCACCCAGCTGTTCACTCCAAACACCTCAGGAAGAACCAGGACAGCCCCGCGAGGCCGCTCTGGCTGCACCCACCAGGCCGGCATGGTGGTCGCTGTCACACCGGCTTCAGAGGGAACGGAGAGCTGAACCCAGTTGGCCTGGATGGTCATCGCATTGGAGGAGTTGGGAACCGGCACACCGTTTTATGCCAACAACGCAATTGTCACCGGGAACAAAGATCCGTAAGGTGGCCCGAACAGCTTGTGCCACTCGGGCGTGCGGTTCCACATTCAGCAGGACAGCGATATCCCGGCCTCGAGCCAGCTGTACAACCAGATTTGCTTTGCGATTGCAGCGCGGCACTTCCCGCCCGGCCATCGCCTACCCAGTACGCGCCAGCTGGCGATGCAGACCGGCCTGCATCGCAACACGATCAGCAAGGTTTACCGCCAACTGGAGAACGACGGCGTGGTGGAAGCCATGGCCGGTTCTGGCATCTATGTGCGGGATCAACAGAACCCCCGGGAAATCAAGCCGCCGCCGGGACCCCGTGGGCGGCATTTACCTGACATCGACCGCGAGGTCCGCCAGAGCGTGGATGGCCTCCTCAACGCCGGCTGCACCCTTCAGCAGGCTCGCGAGCTCTTGACCCGTGAGATCGACTGGCGGCTGCGCTGCGGTGCCCGGGTGCTGGTCAGCACCCCGCGGGAGGACATCGGCGCGTCCATGCTGATCTCTGAGGAGCTCACCCCCCACCTGGACGCCCCCGTCGAGGTGGTTCCGATGGAGGAACTGGAGGCTGTGCTTGAGAACTCCAGCAACGGCACCGTGGTCACCAGCCGCTACTTCCTGCAGCCCGTTGAGGAGATCGCCAAGCGCCATGGAGTAAGGGCCGTCCCCGTTGACCTCAATGACTTCCGCCACGAGCTCGACCTACTGAAGGACCTGCGCGCCGGCAGCTGCGTGGGACTCGTCAGCATCAGCCCAGGCATCCTGCGGGCCGCTGAAGTGATCCTGCACAGCATGCGTGGCAACGAACTACTGCTGATGACTGCCACCCCGGATGTCAGCAGCCGACTGCTCGCCCTGCTGCGGGCCTCCAGCCATGTGCTCTGCGACCGCCCCAGCCTGCCCTTGGTGGAACAAAGCCTGCGCCAGAACCGCGCTCAGCTGATGCGCATGCCCCAAGTGCACTGCGCCCAGAGTTATCTCGGCACAGCGACGATCGACCAGCTCCGGAAGGAAATCGGACTGCTCACCAGCTGAGCGCCGCTTCCAAAGCAAAAACTTCAATGAGGGCTGCATTCACAGCCTTCAATTGGTTCACAAGCGGATGAAGAGATTCGAACTCTCGACCCTCTCCTTGGCAAGGAGATGCTCTACCACTGAGCTACATCCGCAGTCGCCGCGGCTCAACCGCCGGCTTAGAGATCATGCATGACCGAGGGCCCCTCGGTCAAACTCTTGCTCAGCAAGATGGAACGATGCTGAACGCGCTGCGAGCCGACCTGGCGATCATCAAGGAACGGGACCCGGCAGCACGCGGCACGTTGGAAATGCTGTGCTGCTACCCGGGGCTTCATGCCCTGACGTTGCACCGCCTCAGTCACCGCCTCTGGGGCGTTGCGCCCCTACCGGCCCGCCTGCTCAGCCAACTGGGACGCTGGCTCACCGGCATCGAAATTCACCCAGGAGCCCGGATCGGCCATGGGGTGTTCATCGACCACGGCATGGGTGTCGTGATCGGCGAAACAGCCGTGGTGGGCAACAACTGCCTGCTCTATCAAGGCGTCACCCTCGGAGGCACGGGCAAAGCGCATGGAAAGCGTCATCCCACCCTCGCGGAGAACGTCGTCGTCGGCGCTGGTGCCAAGGTGCTCGGTGCCATTGAAGTGGGAGCCAACACCCGCATCGGCGCTGGCTCAGTCGTCCTTCGCGATGTCGCCCCGGACAGCACCGTGGTGGGCGTCCCCGGCCGCGTGGTTCACCAGAGCGGCGTTCGCGTGAACCCGCTGGCGCACTCCGCCCTGCCCGACGCAGAAGCTCGGGTGATCCGCAACCTGATGGAGCGGATTGACGCCCTGGAAACGGAACTCGGTCGCGCGCAGGACTGCCTGCGGAACCTGGCGGCCGGTCAACCCCTGGACGAGCCCTGCACGGCTGCGGCGGCGCAGAGCCTCAAGGACCGGGAAATCCTGGAGTTCCTGGGAGATAACCCAGGAACCACCAACTAACTAAGCGGAGGCCTCAGCGCCGGAAGGCGCTGGCTGGAACATGAACATCGAGTAGATGACGTTGCGGCGCATGCCCGTCATCATCTCGAGGAACATGTCGTAACCCTCGTTCTTGTACTCAATCAGCGGGTCCTTTTGACCGATGGCCCGCAGGCCCACTGACTCACGCAGAGCATCCATCGCCTGCAAATGTTCGCGCCAGAGGGTGTCAATCTGCTGAAGGATGAAGAAGCGCTCGGCCTCACGCATCAGCCCCGGCCGCTGCTGCTCCACCTGGCCCTCTTTGATGTCGTAGGCGTTGCGAAGCTGCTCCTGCAGGAACGCCTTGAGCTCATCAACCGAGAGGCCGCTGAGCTGCTCAGGCTTGAGGTCTTCCAGCAGGTAAACGAACTCCTTGACCTTCGCCACCAGGCGATCCAGGTCCCACTCCTCGGGGGGGAGATCGGGATTCACATAGGCATCAACGATGTCCTGCATCGTCCGCTCGCCATAGCCCACGACCTGGGCTTTGAGCTCCCTGCCCTCCAACACACGACGACGCTCGGCATACACGGCCTTGCGCTGGTTGTTCATCACCTCGTCGTATTCAAAGACCTGCTTACGAATGTCGTAGTAGTAGGTCTCAACCTTTTTCTGGGCCCCTTCCAGCGAGCGGGTGAGCATGCCGGATTCGAT
>JAAZUZ010000187.1 GCA_018623875.1 Synechococcus sp. HW_metabat.21 | reverse complement strand
AGGCCAACCTGCGGGCCACCCTCTCGGCGGCTGTGGACCACGGGTTTCACCATGTGGAGACGGCCCGCCACTACGGCAGCTCAGAACGCCAGCTCGGCTGGTTGTTGCCCCAGGTCCCTGACCCTGAGCGGATCCTGCAGACGAAGGTCCCGCCCCAGGATGATCCTGCGGCCTTTGAGGCCGAGCTGGCGCTGAGCTTTGAGCGCTTGGCCGTCGATCGGGTGGATTGCTTGGCAATTCATGGCATCAACCTGCCCAAGCATTTGCAGGCCACCCTCAAGCCCGGGGGTTGCATGGACGTGGCGCGGCGCTGGCAGAGGGACGGGCGTGTGGGCTGCATCGGCTTCTCCACCCACGGCCCTTTGGCCCTGATCGAAGAGACCATTGCCAGCGATGCCTTCGATTACGTCAATCTCCATTGGTATTTCATTCGCCAGGACAATGGCCCGGCCATTGCGGCGGCCCAAGCCCGTGACATGGGCGTCTTTGTGATCAGTCCCACTGACAAGGGCGGGCACCTCCACAGCCCCTCTGAGCGTCTGCTGGAGCTCTGCGCACCGTTGCACCCGATCGTCTTTAACGACCTGTTCTGCCTGAGCCACCCCGGGGTTCACACCATCAGTGTTGGCGCTGCCCGGCCGGAGGATTTGGCCTTGCATCTCGAGGCGGTAACCCTGCTCCCTGAGGCCCCGGCGCTGTTGCCTCCGATCGTGAGCCGTTTGGAGGAGGCACGGCGCACCGCCCTCGGCGAGGCCTGGCTGAGCAGCTGGCAGCAGGGGTTGCCCCGCTGGCAGGACACGCCGGGGGGGATCAATCTCCCCACCCTGCTCTGGTTGTACAACCTGCTGGAGGCCTGGGATCTTCAGAGCTATGCCAAGGCCCGTTACGGCCTCTTGGGATCCGCGAGCCACTGGTTCCCCGGAGCCAATGCTGATGCGTTGGATCAGGGCGTCAGCGAGGCTGAACTGAGGGCGGTGCTTCAGGCGAGTCCTTGGCGGGAGCAGATCCCCGGCATCTTGCGCAGCCTGCGCGAGCGGGTCGGAGGCAGCCCCACCAAGCGCCTGATGCAGACCGACTAGCCCCCCAGAGGGAATTTGCTAGGGATCCCCACCGCTCGGGGGTAGGTCTTGGGGCAGGCCTCATTGGGACTGAGCACGATTGCCGTGCGCTGGCCGCGCTCCGCAGGGAGCTCCTGTTGGCGGCAGGAGAGCACACGGGCCTTGAGTTGTGCGGTCGCCTTCTCGAGTTGGCGCTGGTCCTCCGGGCTCCATTGCCCGCGATAGAGCAACGCTTGTCCGCCGGAGGCCACCAGGGGCACGAGGTATTCCGCCACCACCGGGGCGGCGGCCACGGCGCGGGCCATGGCCAGGTCGAATTGGCCGCGGCAGCGTTTTTGGCGTCCAGTGAGCTCAATGCGCTCGCAGCGCAGCTCCACCCGCTCCCCCAAGCCGAGGCTCTGGGCCATCGCTTCGACGGCCTGGGTTTTGCGTCCGACGGAATCCACCAGGGTGAGTTGCGCCTGGGGCAAGGCAATCGCCACGGCCAGGCCAGGGAAGCCGCCGCCCGTGCCTACATCAATGCAGCGCAGTGGGGCCTCGGGGTTCTCCTGCAACTGGGGCACCAGGGGCCAAAGGCTGTCGAAGATCTGGGCGACCCAGAAGTCATCGCCCTCCACCAAGCGCGTCAGGTTGACCCGGCTATTCCAGTCGCGCAGGACGTCCTGGAGTTGGACGAAGCGCTGCAGCTGTTCGTCGCTGGGTCTCCAGTGCAAGGCCTCCCATAGTGCGTCTGCTGGAGCTGGCATCCCCTGGGCTGATCTCGTCACACTCTCTAGGATCCTCCCCAACCGGTGTCCTGCGTTGGCGGCTGCCAATCATTACGAGCTGCTGGAGGTGCCCAGCGAGGCGTCCACCCAGGAGCTGCGGCAGGCCTTTCGCAGCCTGAGCAAGCGTTACCACCCGGACACCACGGCCCTGCCCGAGGACGAGGCCAGGGAGGCCTTCCGCCGTCTCCAGCAGGCCTACCTCACCCTCAGTGATCCCGAGCGCCGTCGCAGTTACGACGCCACCTTGCGGGCCACCACGCGAGTGGCGGTGACCCCGCCATCCCTGCGGACGGCGCCGAAGCCCGTTCCTGTTCGTCGCGCCCTCTCCGGTGGCGAGTGGTTCGCGTTGTTGCTGTTGGCCCTGGCAGTGGCCTTCAGCCTGGTCCTGGGTGTTGGCTTGGCCTGGTCCCGCGGGGTCGAGTTCCTCAAGCCCCCGAGCTGGGTCGCCGCTGGTGGGCAAACTGAGGCTTCAACCCCGCTTGTGGATGGTGGATCTGCCGTCGCCCCAGACCCCGCTGTACAACCATCCACTGCCGGTGCTGGAGCGTTGGCTGGCTGAGCTCGGCGCACGGCAGCGCGGTCACCACTCCTGCGAATGGGATCTGATCACCGTCGCCTGGAGCGCCGAATTGGCTTTGGGCTCGGAGGAACTCACCGTGCGCTGGGGGCAGGGGACGGCGGCCGTCGAGCGTCACTTTCCCTATGGCCTCACCCGCGCGGATGTCGAGGCGGCGATCTTGGCGGGCCCCTAGAGCTGCCGCTTGCAGACCTCGCTCTGTTCCTCGCTGAGGGTTGAGAAGGGGCCGCAGTTCACCCAGCGCACGAACGACAGCTCGATGTCGGTGAAGAGCACCAGGATCCCAGTGCAGAGGGCGGCAACGGCTGTGATGACCGCGAGCGAGGAGGGTTTCATGGGCGTCGCCTGACCCCCTTGAGCTTATGGACGAGATCCAGGGCCTGCCACTGCGCTTGCAGGGTCGCGGCATCGAGCCTCTCCAGGGGCGGCAGGCAGCCCAGCACGGGGATCCCTGAGATGGCCTCGAGGGTCGCCGCGTTGTTGGGATGGGGCTCCCCGTTCAGCAAGATCCCCAGGAGAGGCAGATTCCGCTGCCGGAGGGCCTCAATCGAGAGCAGGGTGTGGTTCAAGGTGCCCAAGCCCGAGCGGGCCACCAACAGCACGGGCAGATCCCAGCGTTGCAACTGCTGGATCTGCAGCCAATCCAGCCGCAGTGGTACCAGCAGGCCACCGGCGGTCTCGACCACCAAAGGCCCCTCGACGGCGGGCAGAGCGAGCTGTTCGCTGGCAATGG
Organism: Synechococcus sp. HW_metabat.21; assembly: GCA_018623875.1. GTDB lineage: Bacteria > Cyanobacteriota > Cyanobacteriia > PCC-6307 > Cyanobiaceae > Vulcanococcus. The sequence continues at coordinate 305 of JAAZUZ010000187.1, read as the reverse complement.
GGGGGCGGTTCCCGGGTTCCAGCTCGGCAGCCCAATGGGGGGAGACCGGAGCCTGGAAGCGGTAGGCCTCCGGCAGGACCCGGGCTTCGGGGAGTTCCAGCCAGCGCTGCACTCGTTCCCGATCCCCCTCTCCGTTGTCCAGGCCGCACTGCACGGGTTTCCAGTAGGTCGCGTTTAGGCCCTGCACGACCAGGGCGCTGACCACGGTCTTGCCGACATCGGTGTCGGTGCCGCAGATCACCAACCGCTGCTCGGTGTTGAGTGGCGTCTCCGTCATCGCTTTTGTCCCAACAGCAGCAGTACTT
>JAAZUZ010000045.1 GCA_018623875.1 Synechococcus sp. HW_metabat.21 | reverse complement strand
CTGGGCCAAGCCCTGGAGCTGCAACTCGCCGAGGAGGATCAGAGCCCAAGCAACTGGCCGGGAAGCCTGAGCTGGAGCGGCATCAACCTGGTGCCGCGACCCGGGGGCCGCCTCTGGCTGGGGGCCACCGTGGAAATCGATCAACGCCAGGGCCAGCCCGAGGAGCTGGAAGCCCTGCGGGAGCTCAGCGGCCAGGCGCCGCCCTGGCTCAAGCGGGCCACGGTGCTGCGCCAGTGGCAGGGGCTCAGGGCCCGCCCCCTCGGCCGGCCAGCACCGCTGCTGGAGCTGCTGGAACCGGGACTGCTTCTGGCCAGTGGGCACTACCGCAATGGGGTGCTGCTGGCTCCCGCCAGCGCGACCTGGGTCGCCGAGCAGATCGAGAACGCCGACCAGGGCTGACCGCGGATGGCTGCGTCTTTAGCCTGAAGACTCTTGTCGACCCCCGCCGACGATGCTGCGCTCCCGCACCCTGGCACCGCTGAGCCTCCTTGGAGTCCTCGCCTTGACCGCCTGTGGCGGCTCCGGTGGCGACGGCTCCGGCGCACGCCTCCAGGGTGCCGGCGCGACTTTCCCCGCCCCGATCTACCTGCGTTGGTTCCAGGACCTGGCCGCCAAGGGCTCCGTCAAGGTCAACTACCAATCGGTGGGCTCCGGCGCTGGCATTCGCCAGTTCGACGCCGCCACCGTTGATTTCGCCGCCAGTGACAAGCCTCTGAGCGAAGCGGATGCCGCCGCCATCACGCGCGGGGCCGTGCAGGTGCCGATGACCGCCGGTGCGATCGCCGTGGCCTACAACAACCCCGGCTGTGAGCTGAAGCTCAGCCAGCAGCAACTGGTGAGCATCTTCGAAGGCAAGATCACCAACTACAGCGACCTCGGCTGCAGCGATCAGGCCATCAAGGTGGTCTACCGCTCCGACGGTTCGGGCACGACCTACAACTTCACCAAGTCCCTCTCAGCCTTCAGCCCCTCCTGGGCCGCCGGTCCGGGCAGCGGCAAATCGATCAAATGGCCCACGGGCTTGGGTGCCAAGGGCAACGAGGGTATGGCCGCCAGCCTGCAGCAGATCAAGGGCGCCCTGGGCTACGTCGAGAGCTCCTATGTGCGCGGTGCTCTACAGGCGGCTGCCCTGCAAAATGCCGGTGGCAACTACGCCAAGCCCACCACCAAAGAAGCCTCCAAAGCTCTGGGCAGCATCGATCTGGGCCCGAACCTGACCGGGAGCAACCCCAATCCCAAGGCGGGCTACCCGATCGTCACCTTCACCTGGATCCTGCTCTACAAGAGCGGCAACGGCGACAAGCTCAAGGGTCTGCAGGAGGCCTTCAACTACACCCTCAGCGACGCCGCCCAGGCCAATGCCCCGGCCCTCGGCTACGTGAGCCTGCCCCCCAACGTGCTGCAGAAAGCACGGGCCGCGGTCGCCAGCATCGGCGAATAACCCAAGGCCGCTCCCCAAGCCCCCCCTCGAGGGGGGCTTTTTGCTGCGCAGCACGAACGCACAAAAAAGCCCCCGGTGGAACCGGGGGCAATGGGCTCACCAGCGTGAGCGGGGCGTTATTTGGACTCGGTGAATTCGGCGTCGATCACGTCGTCACCAGAACCACCAGCCTCAGCGCCAGGGGCGCCAGCGGCAGCACCTTCAGCACCGGCGGCTTGCTGATAAACAGCGGCACCGGCAGCGTAAAGAGCCTGCTGCAGGGTCTCGAGCTCGGACTTCATCGTTTCGAAGTCGTCCTTCTCGATGGCCTCCTTGAGCTTCGCGGAGGAGGACTCGACCTTGGCCTTGTCCTCGGCACCGACCTTGTCGCCGAGCTCGCCCAGCTGCTTCTCGGCTTGATACACCAGGGTTTCGGCCTGGTTCTTCACGTCGATCCGCTCGCGCTTCTCCTTGTCGGCGCTGGCGTTGGCCTCGGCGTCCTTCACCATGTTCTCCACCTCGTTGTCACTGAGGGTGGAGGCACCGGTGATGGAGATGCTCTGCTCCTTGCCGCTGCCCTTGTCCTTGGCGGTGACGCTCAGGATGCCGTTGGCGTCGATGTCAAAGGTGACTTCGATCTGGGGAACGCCACGGGGGGCCGGGGGAATGCCATCGAGGCGGAAGGTTCCGAGCGACTTGTTGTCGCTGGCCATCTCGCGCTCGCCCTGGAGCACGTGGATTTCCACGTTGGTCTGACCGTCCACAGCGGTGGAGTAGGTCTCCGACTTTTTGGTCGGGATGGTGGTGTTCCGGGGAATCATCTTGGTCATCACACCGCCCAGGGTTTCCACACCCAGGGAGAGGGGAGTGACGTCCAGCAGAAGGATGTCCTTGACCTCACCGGCGAGCACACCGCCCTGAATGGCGGCACCCACGGCCACCACCTCGTCGGGGTTCACGGTTTGGTTCGGGGACTTCCCGGTGACGCGCTTCACCAGCTCGAGCACGGCGGGGATGCGGGTGGAACCACCCACCATCACCACTTCATCCAGTTCTGAGGAAGCCAGCTTGGCGTCCTTCAGAGCCTGCTCGACGGGCACGCGGCAGCGGTCGATCAGCTTGGAGGCCAGCTCTTCGAACTTGGCCCGGGTCAGGGTCAGGTCGAGGTGCTTGGGACCCTCAGGGGTAGCCGTGATGAACGGCAGATTGATCTCGCTCTGGGTCGCGCTGGAGAGCTCAATCTTGGCTTTCTCAGCCGCTTCGGTCAGACGCTGGAGGGCCTGTTTGTCACCGCGCAGGTCGATGCCTTCGTTGGACTTGAAGGTGTCGGCCAGGTGATCAACGATCACCTTGTCGAAGTCATCGCCACCCAGGTGGGTGTCACCGGAGGTGGAGAGCACCTCGAAGACACCGTCACCCACCTCGAGGACGGACACGTCGAAGGTGCCGCCGCCCAGGTCGAAGACCAGGATTTTCTCGTTGCTCTTCTTGTCCAGGCCGTAGGCCAGGGCCGCCGCGGTGGGCTCGTTGATGATGCGCAGCACCTCGAGGCCAGCGATCTTGCCGGCGTCCTTGGTGGCCTGACGCTGGGAGTCGTTGAAGTAAGCGGGAACGGTGATCACCGCTTGGGACACGGTCTCGCCGAGGTACTTACCGGCGTCTTCGGCCAGTTTGCGCAGCACTTGAGCGCTGACTTCCTCAGGGGCGAACTGCTTGCTGAGGACGGGGCACTTGACCTTGACGTTGGAGCCGGCTTTCTCGACGCCGTAGCTCACTTCCTTGGACTCCTCGTTCACCTCATCCACCCGGCGTCCGATGAAACGCTTGACGGAATAAAAGGTGTTCTCCGGGTTCATCACCGCCTGGCGCTTGGCGATTTGACCCACCAGTTGATCCTGGTTCTTGGTGTATGCCACCACGGAGGGCGTGGTGCGGAAGCCCTCAGCATTGGCGATCACGGTGGGCTTACCGCCCTCCATGACCGACACGCAGCTGTTAGTGGTGCCAAGGTCGATACCGACAACCTTGCCCATGGGTGACCTCTGAACTGCAGGCATCCTCCGCAGCAGCACCCGGGTGGGGCTAGGTGTGGTTGCCGAACAGTGCCCGAACCACCGTGAACGCCGAGGCCCGCATCCAAGGCAGCACCGCGCTTGTGGGGGTGCTGGGCGATCCCGTGCGTCACTCCCTCTCGCCGGTGATGCACAACGCGGCCCTCGAAGCGATGGGTCTGGACTGGGCCTATCTGGCCCTGCCCGCACCAGCGACCGAACTCGCCACCGTCGTGCGCGCCCTCGAAGCGATGGGCTGCCGCGGCCTGAACGTGACCATCCCCCACAAGCAAGCGGTCGCGGCGCTCTGCAGCGAACTCACTCCACTGGCGGAGCGCCTAGGGGCTGTGAACACCCTGGTGCCGCGCCAGGGGGGCGGCTGGCTGGGCACGAATACCGATGTAGAGGGGTTCTGCGCGCCCCTGCGGGAAGCCAATTGGTCGGGCAAGCGGGCCCTGGTGCTCGGCTGCGGTGGCAGTGCCCGCGCTGTCGTCGCCGGACTCGTGGAGCTGGGCTTTGCGGACATCGTTCTGGCTGGGCGACGGGCCGCAGCCCTGGAGGCCTTCCAGGCCGACTGCCAAGCCTGGGCGCCCCAACTGAAGACCCGCCCCTGGGAGAACGCCGTCAGCGAAGCCCTGCCACAAGCCGACCTTGTGGTGAACACCACGCCGGTGGGGATGGCCTCCGCGACGGACCCCAGCGCCGCCGAGGCCTGTCCGTTGAGCACCACTGACTTGGAGCGGCTTCCATCCCAGGCCTGGGTGTACGACTTGATCTACACCCCACGTCCGACTGCCCTGTTGAAGCAGGCCGCAGCCAAGGGTTGCCGCAGCCTGGACGGCCTGCGCATGCTCGTGGAGCAGGGGGCCGCCTCCCTACGCCTCTGGAGCGGCCAGAGCGATGTGCCGGTGGAGGCCATGCACGAGGCCGCGCTGCGCCAGCTGCAGTAGGTCCCACTAACGTCACATCCAAGGCGAGCGCGCGCGATGACCATCCCCAGCTGGCAGAGGCTGTTGGCCCTTTTGACCTACCTCCTGCCCTGGAGCGACGGCCTTCCCTTCGGACGCTCCCTGACGAGCCTCTTCCCGGTGCTCCAGTGGCTGAGCCTGCCTGCGCTGCCGCTCGTGCTGGTGGAACAGGCGATTCCCTTCGGCGGCTTCATCCTCTTTTTGGTGCTGTTCCTCGGGGTCGTGCGCAACCCACGGGTTCCTTATTTCATTCGCTTCAACGCCCTGCAGGCGATCCTGCTGGACATCATCCTGATCGTGCTTTCCCTGGCGTTCAACCTGCTGTTGGCACCCCTGGGCGGCAACTTCGCCGTTCGAACCCTGGCCAACACCATCTTCCTGGGAATGCTGGTGCTGGTGCTCTTCGGGATCATTCAGTGCCTGCGCGGCAAGGAAGCCGACATTCCCAGCCTGTCTGAGGCGGTTCGCATGCAGCTGTAGGGTGGACGATCCGCCGCTGATGAACCGGGCTTCGGTCCACCCCATCAGCCACCGTCCCTTTCGGCGTCCACGTCGGATCGCGTAAGCCATGTCGCAGCCCTACTACGAAACGATGTACATCCTTCGTCCGGACATCCCGGAGGAAGAGGTGGAAACCCATATCACCAAGTACCGCGATCTCGTCACCGAAGCCGGTGCTGAAGTGCTGGATTGCCAGATGCGCGGCAAGCGCCGCCTGGCCTACACCATCGCCAAGCACAAGGAAGGGATCTACGTGCAGCTCGCCCACAACGGCGACGGCCAACAGGTGGCAGCCCTCGAGAAGGCCATGCGCCTCAGCGAAGACGTGATCCGCTACCTGACCGTCAAGCAGGACGGCCCCCTGCCCGCTCCCCGCACCGGCCCTGCACCCCAAGCCACCAGCGACGAAGCTGCCCTGCAGTCCTCCGCGTCCTGATCACCAAAGGCTTCTCGCCTCTTGTCCCCTCCTGGAGCCTTGGTTAGGTTCCAGGAGGTTTTTTATTGGCCGGCCGTTGGAGCACCAGGACCTGCAGGCGGCCTTCACCCAGAGCCAACAGGAGCTGGAGCGGGCGCAGCAGCAGATCGCTGAGCTGGAGTCCCTGCTCGCGGAACTGCCCGGAATCTTCGAGAGGAAGTTCAGCCAACGGCTCGAACCCATCCTTGAGCGACAACGGCTTTTGATCGCAGAAAACGAACGGCTCCAGCAGGGTCACCCCCAACTGAAGCCGCAGTCCCCTGAGCGGGACGAGCCGTTGATCCTTCCCCTCCAACCCGAGGGGCGTGCTCGGGTGAGGCCGCTCTGGCCCGAAGCGGCCTAGGCCTCAGCGCTGGCTGTTGGCCCAGAGACGGGTCGGCAGACCCCAGACGTAGATGAAGCCCTCGGCAGCACGGTGATCGAATTGATCCCCCGAGTCATAGGTGGCCATGTCGGGGACATAGAGGCTGTTGGCGCTGCTGCGGCCGACGACGGCGGCGTTGCCCTTGTGCAGCTTCACCCTGACGCTGCCGTTCACGGTGCGTTGGGTGCGGTCAATGAAGCCATCCAGGGCGTCTTTGAGCGGGCCGTACCAGAGGCCTTGATAGACGACGTCAGCCCACTGCTGCTCCAACTGGCGCTTGCTGCGCAGCACATCAGCGGCGAGGGTCAGGCTCTCGAGCTCCTGGTGGGCCTTGATCAGCAGCAGCAGGCCGGGGGTTTCATAGATCTCACCGCTCTTGATCCCCACCACACGGTTCTCGATCATGTCGAGGCGGCCGTAGCCGTGGCTGCCGGCCAGGGCATTGGCACGGCGGATCAAGCTGACGGGGTCGAGACGCTCGCCATCAATGCTGACGGGGTTGCCGTTCTCGAAGCCGATTTCCACCACCTGGGGCTGCTCGGGAGCCGCATCCACACCCACGGTGAGGGCGTAGATCTCCTCGGGCGGCTCCACGTTGGGGTCCTCCAGGGGGCCCGCTTCAATCGATCGGCCCAGCAGGTTGAGGTCAATCGAGTAAGGCGACTTCTTGCTCACCGGGGAGGGGATGCCGCAACGCTCGCCATAGGCGATCGTCTCCTCACGGCTCATGCCCCATTCCCGGGCAGGGGTCAGCACCTTGAGGTCGGGTGCCAGGGAGCCAATCGCGACGTCGAAGCGCACCTGGTCGTTGCCCTTGCCGGTGCAGCCATGGGCCACCGCATCCGCACCGACCTCGCGGGCGATCTCCACCAGACGGCGTGCGATCAGGGGACGCGCCAGGGCCGTGGAGAGCGGGTAGCGGCCTTCGTAGAGAGCGTTGGCGCGAATCGCCGGAAAGGCGAAGTCACGGATGAAGGGCTCGATCAGGTCACCAACGATCGATTGGCTCGCCCCGGAATCCAGGGCCTTTTGACGGATGGGCTCGAGCTCATCCCCCTGCCCCAGATCGGCGGCGAAGGTAATCACCTCCTCCACGCCCCACTCGTTTTTGAGATAGGGAATACAGACGCTGGTATCCACACCACCGGAATACGCCAGCACAGCCTTCTTGGCCCGGCCCATTAACGCTCTCCATGCGCGCGATCGATCGATTCTCCACTGTCGCGGTGGCGAGCCAGCTGGAGCGCCAGCCAAAGGGCCATCCCCAGAGGCGGGAGCAGGACCAACGCCAAGGCCAGAACCACCGCTAAATCGGGCCGCTCCTGGGCCCAGGCTTGCGCCAACAACGGCGTTGGCCAGTGGCGTCCTGCCCAGACCAAAAGCCCACTCATGACAAGAGCGACGCCCCAGGCGGGCGCCAGCTGCCACCATTTCGCCGCTGCCATCAGGGGCCCAGGGAGAGTCTCAGATAGGATGGCGGATTGGCGCCAGCTGGGTAGCTACGAACCCGGCACTTCTGTACACCGACGTCCGACGGGCCTCACGCGATGAGCAGCAACCTCAGCACCAGCCTCACCCAGCTGGATGGCATTAATCCTTCGCTGACCCGCTATGGCCGCAGCGAACCCGCCCCGGTGCTGCCCCTGCGCGAAGAGCCCGATCTCCTGAGCTGGCTGGAGACCAGCGGCCGCCTCGTCGTGGACGAGGAAGCCGCCACCAGCGACGTCAGCACCGTGGAAGAAGAAGAACTGTCCGCACTGATGGGCGAGAAAGAGGACTACAAAGCCGACGACGAGCAAAACGAGGAAAACTGGGAGGACTGATTCCTCCCGCCCCTGTGGTCTCCACCAGCAGGTTCATCGCCTCGATGCCCAGCAACAGCCGCCGCCTGGCGCTGTTGCTGGGTTTGTTGCTGTTGGGGGTCTGCGCCGGCTGCGACTGGTTCACACGAACCCCTCAGCTCAGTATTCCGCTCCTGGTGGCGGCCGCCATCAGCGCCGTGGTCTGCGCCTGGGGCGTTCCCCGACTACGCAACCTGAAACTCGGACAGGTCATCCGCCAGGAGGGGCCCCAAAGCCACCTGAGCAAAGCGGGGACACCCACGATGGGAGGACTGCTCGTCGTCCCCGTCGGCGTGCTCGTGGGAGGGCTGATTGCGCCGAGCGACCTGCGCTTGCCCGGGGTCGCGGCGATCACCCTGGCCTACATGGCCATCGGCGGATTCGATGACTGGCGCAGCCTGACCAAACGCCACAACACCGGGCTCTCGCCCAGCGGCAAGCTGCTGCTGCAGGGTCTCAGCGCCACTGCATTCCTGGCATGGGCCGCCTGGCATGAGCTGATCACCGCCCAGATCGCCCTGCCCCTGGGCTGGGTCCTGCCCCTGGGGCTACTGATCTGGCCCCTGGGGCTCTTCGTCTTCTTGGCGGAAAGCAACGCCACCAACCTCACCGACGGCCTCGATGGCCTGGCGGCCGGCTGCGGAGCGATCGTCTTCAGCGGCATGGGGGTGCAGCTGATGCTCCGGGGCAATGAGGGGGACCCCGCCCTCGCCGGCTTCTGCGCGGCCATGGCTGGCTGCTGGCTGGGTTTCTTGCTCTTCAACCGGCACCCGGCCCGGGTGTTCATGGGTGACACCGGTTCCCTGGCCATGGGGGCGGCCCTGGCCGCGGTGGCCCTATTGAGCAACAGCCTCTGGGCCCTGCTCTTGATGGGCGGGATCTTCCTGGCGGAATCCCTCTCGGTGATCGTGCAGGTCTGGGTGTTCAAGGCCACCAAGGGCCCCGATGGTGTCGGCCGGCGCGTCTTCCGCATGGCTCCGCTGCACCACCACTTCGAACTGGGTGGCGCCTCGGAACAACAGGTGGTCGTTGGCTTCTGGCTGATCAGCGCCGGGCTGGCCGCCTTGGGATTACTGCTGCTGGCTTGAGCTGACCCGGTAGTAGCGGCAGTAGCCGAGGACCGTCGAATAGGCGTTGTAGCGCCCCGGCTTCAGCTGCAATTGCTCCATCGCCTCAGCATCACTGAGTTGCATGGAGGCCCAACGGGCACAGACCTGACGGTGGTCCACCCAGAACCAGGCCACCCCTGCGGCAATACCCCCCATCAACAGCAGCACAAACCAGGGCCAGCGCGGCCTCATGCAGCCACATCCCAATCGCGAGCTGGCTCCAAATCGGCACGTTCGGTCTCCGCCTTGCGCGTGGAGAATGCGACGGGATTGGGATAGGCGGACTGGCGCAGGCGCTCCCGTTTTGCCGCCCGCTGAACGGCCGCGGAGTAATAGGAATAGCCGATGAACGCCGCGGATCCGGCCACCATCACAGCTGGCAGATGGATCAGAATTTCCATCGACTCAGATCGCTTGCAGACGCTTTGGAGTGGGCATTGCTTTGCTTTGCCGCCAAACCAAGAAGTTCGGTCTTAATCGTTACGCAAAGCCGGAAGGTTGTCCAGGCCTATTGCGCTTGCAAAGCGGGCATGGCTTCATCAGCCTCGGTGTTGTTCACCGGTGGAGGGCTTTCCCCCAACCAGGTGCACATCACCACGCCTGAGGCGAGCAACAGGATCAGCACGATCAGTCGCACAGCCCGGCCTGCAGACGTCATGACGCAACGGTCACATTGATCACCCAACACTGTCAGCGGCAGCCCACACAGGCCGCAGAGCGTTACAAGAACAACAGTTCAAACCCCTGCCGCAGCGCATGATTTGCCCACGACCTTCGGGTCGGGCAAGGGAGATTCTCGAGGGGGTGTGGCAACCCCCTTTTTTCTTGGCCAGACGCCATTTGTTCCGCCCGTCTTACGGTCAGATCAGCGCATTGCCAGGGCATGGCCTACTTCACCTGGAAGGAAACGGGGCTCACAGGCGACTGCGCCAGTCTCGAGGCGATGGCGGCACGCTTTGAAGAAGCCGCTGCCCTGATGCGACGCATGGCCTCTGAGGGGTTTGTGCTCGAGCGCCATAGCGATGGTCAACACATCACCCACAGCGATGCCGGCGTCTTTGCGGCCTATGGCTTCATCGATGAACAGTCCCCGGTGCGGCAGCTGAACCTGATCGAACCGGACTAAGCGCTCAGCCTGCGCGGCGCAAATAGCCAATCAGCCAAACCAGGACAAAGGCCAGCGCCGAAATCCCCAGATAGATCAAGGTCCAGCGCTGCAGGTCTTCAATGCTCAAACCATTGAGCAGACCATCCGCTGCATCACCGGCAGTGGCGTAAGCAAACGGGGCGAACAACAGCACGGGCACGCGGCGATGCAAGATCGCGCAAGTCTCTCGTCTCTGCGGCGGCCATGGCCAGCACCAACTTCCCCCGCACCCTGATGCTCCTGGGCAGCGGTGAATTGGGCAAGGAGGTCGCCATCGCGGCCCAGCGCCTCGGATGCCGGGTGGTCGCGGTGGATCGCTACGCCGGCGCCCCGGCCATGCAGGTCGCGGACGTCGCCGAGGTCGTGCCCATGACCGACCCGGAGGCCCTCAAGGCGGTGGTGCGGCAGCACCAGCCGGACGTCTTGATCCCGGAAATCGAAGCGCTAGCCGTCGACGCTCTGGCGGAGCTCGAGGCGGAAGGCACCACCGTGATTCCCACGGCCCGGGCCACGGCCGTGACGATGAACCGGGACCGCATCCGCGACCTGGCCGCCACGGATCTCGGGCTGCGCACCGCCAAGTTCGCCTATGCGAGCAGCGCCGAGGAATTGGCCCAGGCCGCCGCTCCCCTGGGTTGGCCCGTGGTGGTGAAACCCGTGATGAGCTCCTCGGGTAAGGGGCAGAGCGTGGTGGACGGGCCGGAGGGCATTGCCGCCGCTTGGGACGCCGCCATGGCTGGAGCCCGAGGCAGCGGAGCCCGGGTGATCGTCGAGGAGTTCCTGCACTTTGAGCAGGAGATCACCCTGCTGACCGTCAAACAGTGGAACGGGCCAACGTTGTTCTGCCCGCCCATCGGTCACATCCAAGAGCGGGGTGACTACCAGTGCAGCTGGCAACCCGCCCGCCTGGAGTCGGAGCAGCTGGCCGCCGCACAAACGATGGCCCGTGAGGTCACGGACAACCTCGGCGGAGCGGGGATCTTTGGCGTGGAGTTTTTCGTCTGCCGCCGCCCCGATGGCAGCAGTGAGGTGGTCTTCTCCGAACTCTCGCCCCGCCCCCATGACACCGGCCTGGTCACCCTCGCAGGCCAGAACCTGAGTGAGTTCGAGCTGCACCTGCGGGCTGTCCTGGGACTGCCCATTCCCGAGATCCGCTCCGAGGGATCGGCGGCAAGTCGCGTGATCCTCGCCGAGCGCCAAAGCGAGAGCGTGGCCTTCAGCGGCCTGGAGGATGCCCTGGCCGAAACCGATGTACAGGTGCTCCTCTTTGGCAAACCGGACGCCCGCCCCTACCGGCGCATGGGAGTCGCCCTGGCCCGCGGCACCGACCTGGAGGACGCCCGCCAAAAAGCGGATCAGGCCGCCAGCAAGATCCAGGTGATCTAGAGGCCCAAACCCCTCTAGCCCCAAGGGATAACGGGCGGTAGCTTGCGCTCATCTGAGAGCGTTATGTCCCCCGCCCAACCCAAGCACCAGCCGCGCAATCCGCAACGGGACCCCAGGCGGGGGCAAGCGGACCTCCAACCT
>JAAZUZ010000044.1 GCA_018623875.1 Synechococcus sp. HW_metabat.21 | reverse complement strand
GCACCCAGAAGGACAGCCAGTACCGCGTGGCGGAGTCCACCCTGCTGAAGCAGGTGAAGGCGGCCAGCAGCCTGACCAAGTCACGGACCTACAACCCGGCTAGTGCCAACGTCCCCGCGGCATTGGCGGCACCGGTTCAGTAGCGGCCAGCCACAAAAAAAGTTCTCGGCGAAGGCCGTGGCTGAGGAGAACCACTGATTGGGTTCAGGCGGCGCTGCCCACGGGCTGCATCAGGCCACCGCCCGGGGTGGAGTCGTCATCGTCATTGCCGGTGTCCGATTGGAGCACCGCGAACACCCCGAGAGCCACCAGGCTGATCAACCCGGAGATCAGGCTCAGGCCACCGCCGAAGCCGGTTCCGAGATCAATGACTTCGCCGAGTCCAGGACCCATGAGTGTCCGTAACGTTGCTTCATGAAGATTGTAACGGACTTTTGCGCCCGTCGCTCATCTTTCCGTCGCTTCAGGCCTAAACCGCAAGCACCGCCTCGTTTTTGGCCTTGAGCTGCTCGGCCCGTTGGGCATCGGTGAGCCCATCGGCCCCGGGGATCTGGTCGACCATTTGCTTGAGCCAGTTCATCAGCTCCTCCACCTGCTTCTCCATCGGCAGGACACCGAGCCCCCGGGCCAGCACCTTGGCGGTGCTGCCGGAGCCGGCTTGATAGACGAGCCTGCCGTGCAGGTGTTGGGGCAGGCCCTGGCGCAGCAGGCGGAAGGCCGGCTCCTCCATGGGCGTCTCGAGGGCGATGTTCGGTTTCTCGGGTTTGATCCGGGAGAAGCCGCAGCGCTTCGCCAGCAATTTCAGCTCCATGAGCTGCAGGAGGGAGATGACCGGCGCAGGGATGGCGCCGTAACGATCCACCCAGTCGGCCGCCAGCTGGATGAGGCCATCGGGGCTGGTGCAGTCGGCCGCGGCCCGGTAGGCCGCCATCTTCTCGTCGTTGTCGCTGATCCAGTCGCCGGGGATGAAGGCGGTGAGCTGCAGGTCGATCTGGGTGTCATCCACCGAGGGGATGTCCTGACCCTGGATTTCCGCCAGGGATTCCTGGAGCATCTCCATATAGAGGTCAAACCCGATCGTCTCCATCTGGCCGCTCTGCTCGACCCCCAGCAGGTTGCCGACGCCGCGAATCTCCATGTCGCGCATGGCCAGTTGGTAGCCGCTGCCCAGTTGGGCGAACTCCTGAATGGCGCGTAGGCGCTGCCGGGCCGCATCGCTTAAGGAGGCATCCCCTGGATAGAAGAGCCAGGCGTGGGCTTGGATGCCGCTGCGGCCGACGCGACCGCGCAGCTGATACAGCTGGGCGAGGCCGAACTTGTGGGCGTCCTCAATCAGGATCGTGTTGACCCGTGGGATGTCCAGGCCGCTCTCCACGATCGTGGTGCAGAGCATCAGGTCCGCCTCACCAGCGTTGAAGGCCACCATGGCGCTCTCCAGCTCGCCTTCCGCCATCTGACCGTGGGCGACCAGGAGCCGAAGGCCGGGGATCATCTGCCGCAGCCCTTCGGCGACCTGTTCGATGCCCTCCACCCGGGGGACGACATAAAAGATTTGACCGCCGCGATCAAGCTCCTGACGGATCGCACTGCGCACGGCTTCCTCATCGAGTGCCGCCAGGTGGGTCTTGATCGGCCGACGCAATGGTGGTGGCGTCGTGATCAGGCTCATCTCGCGGACCCCCGAGAGGCTCATGTAGAGCGTGCGCGGAATCGGGGTTGCCGAGAGGGTCAGGACGTCGACGTCCTTGCGCAGGGCCTTGATCTTTTCCTTCTGGTTCACGCCAAAGCGCTGTTCCTCGTCAACGACGAGCAGACCGAGCTCCTTGAACTGGGTGCCCTTGCCGAGCAGTTGATGGGTGCCGACGACGACGTCCACGGTGCCTTCACCGAGCCCCTCGTGGATCACCTTGCGCTCACTGGTGGTGCGGAAGCGGTTGAGCAGGCTGACCTTGATCGGATAAGGGGCAAAGCGCTCGGAGAGTGAACGCCAGTGCTGCTGCGCCAGAACGGTCGTCGGGGCGAGCATCGCCACCTGCTTGCCGGCGGTCACGGCCTTGAAGATCGCCCGGATCGCCACCTCGGTTTTGCCGAAGCCGACATCGCCGCAAACGAGGCGGTCCATGGGCTGGGGTTGCTCCATGTCCCGTTTGACATCGGCAATCGCCTTGACCTGATCCGGGGTGGGCTCGTACGGGAAGGAATCTTCGAGTTCGTTTTGCCAGGGGCCATCCACGGGGAAGGCGAAGCCGGGTGCTTTGTGGCGTTCCGCGTAGAGCTTGACCAGGTCGAGGGCCACCTTGCGCACGGCCTTGCGGGCGCGTTCTTTGGCCTTGTTCCAGGCGGTGCCCCCCATGCGGTTGAGGTCCGGTGGGCTATCGCTGGTGGCGCGGTAGCGGCCGAGGCTGCCGAGCTGGTCGGCGGCGACCCGCAGGAGGCCATCGGCGTATTGGACGACGAGGTAATCGCGGGCTTCGCTGCCAATCGCGAGCTTCTCCAGCTTCAGGAATTTGCCGATGCCGTGGTTGCGGTGCACCACGAAATCCCCCGGGCGCATCTTGTTGGGATCGACCGTGCGGCTCGCGGCCTTGCGCCGGCGACGCACGTAACCGCTCGCGGCCAGGGAGTGCTGACCAAAGAATTCCCGGTCGGTGATCAACGCGAGCTTCCAGGCCGGCAATTGCAGGCCCTCGAGTTCGGCGGTGCCCTTCGTCTTGAGCGCGACGGGGGTGTTCTGTTCGATCAGCCGATCGATGGCCGGGTGATCGGACGGGTTGGGGACGAAGCGGCTGATGCAGTCGTGCTCCTCGAGCAGGGCCACAGCGCGGCTGGGCTGGGCGGAGAGAAGCCAGACCCGGGCCTTCTCCTTCTGGAAGCCTTTGATCAGCTCGGCGAGCTTGCCGAATTGATTGGGGTAAGCCGGCACGGGCCGGCTGGAGAGATCGAAGTTGTTGGGGTGGTTGTCGCTTTCCTGCAGCTCGGCTAGGTCAAAGCCTTGGAAGCCCTCTGCCGCCGCCAGGGCGTCTTCGGGGCTGCGGTGCAGGACGGCCGGTAGCTCGACACTGAGCTCAGCGCAGACCTCGGCGTGGTGCTCGACGGCGTGATCAAACCACTGCTGGCCGTGGGAGAGGCAATGGCGCCGCTCATCGATGGCAATCAGGGTGCCTTCGGGCAGGTAGTCGAGCAGCGAAGCCGGCTCATTCCAGGCCAGGCCCATGAGTCGCCGCATCCCCTCCGGTGTGCCCCCTTCCAGCAGTTGCTCGCTGGCTTCGGGGCTGAGGAGTTGGTCAAGGCTCTCCGGCATGCCCTCGCGGAGGGCATCCGCGATCAGGGGCCCGTAGCCGCTCGGGGTGAGACGCACCACGTCGATCGGATCGAGGGAGCGCTGGCTGGCGGGGTCGAATTCCCGCAGCTTCTCCAGCTCCTCACCGAAGAATTCCAGTCGGACGGGAAGTTCAGAGCTGACCGGGAAGACGTCGACGATGTCGCCGCGACGGCTCCAACTGCCTTCCTGCTCGATGCTCGTGACCCGCTCGTAACCCAGACGGGTCAGGGTTTCGCCGAGGGCCTCGAGGTCAAACTCGTCCCCCTTGCGCAGGCTCAGGCACTGGGCCTTCAGGGCCGCCGGCGGCGGCAGGTGCGGTTGCAGGGCTCGTTCGGTGGCGACGATCGCGCAGCGGCTGCCGCCATCTAGGAGTTCGCTGAGGACCTGGAGTTGTCCCCAGGTGATCTCGCTGGTGGGATCGAAGGGCTCGTAGGGGCTGCCCTCGCTCGTTGGATAGAGCTGGGCGCTGCTCCAGCCCATCAGTTCCAGTAGCGCCGCCCAGCGGCCGGCCTCCTCCAGGGTGGGCACCACGACCAGCAACGGAGCGTCGGCGCAGCCCGCCAGGACACTGCTGATCAGGGCGCGGGCGCCACGTCCCGCCCCGGAGAGCCGCAGCCGCTCGTCCCGGTCGCACCGCTGCAGTACCTCTCCACTGAGGGGCACCTGCTGCAGTTGGCGCACCAGGGCGGAGAGGGGCATGGGGCTCAAAGCACAGCTGCCCATCTTGGCAAGAGAATGGTGAGCAGCTGAGGTCGGCTCCAGCGATGCGAGGTCGTCCCCTCTGGCTCTCCCTGGCGGTGCTGCTCCTCGCCGGCGCTGGCTTGAGTTGGTTGCAGCGCGATGGGGAGGCACCCCAGGAGGCGGTTCCCCAGGCCAGTGGGGGAAACACAGCGGTGGGGCTGACCCTGCCGCTCAACTGGCAGCTGACGACCTCCAGTGAGCGGGCCCTGTTTGAGCGGCTGGATCAGGCTGATCGGCTCTGGCGCCCCCGGTTGGAGCGTCTGCCGGGTGGGGGGCAGCGCATCACCTATCGGCGCAGGGTCGGCGAGAAGCCCCTCTCGGCGGCGCAGTTGCGTCAGCTGATCGCCAATCCCCCCAGCTACAGGAATGAGCGGGACGCCATTGGACTGCTGCTCCAGCAGCTCGAGCGCAGCGGCGTGGTGATCGTGGTGCGTCAGCCCAAACGAGAGGGGGCAGCTGGTGAGTGGAACCCGCGTCGGGGTGAGCTGCGTCTTCGCCCGGATGTGGCCTCCAAAGGCACGGTGAACTTCGCGCGGGTTTTGAACCATGAGGCGATTCACGTCGCCCAGAGCTGCAAAGGCGGCTCCCTCTATGCCCGCCCGCGGCTGCTGGGCCTGGGCCGCAGCTTGAGCGCCTCAGGTCGCCGCAGTCTTCAGCAGCCGCTCTACGCGAAGGTCTCCCGGAAACAGCGACTGCTGGAGGAGGAGGCCTACGCCAACCAGGAGCAGCTCAACCTGGGATGGGAGCTGCTGGCGCGGCATTGCCGGAGCCGATGAGGGTGGTCTCAAGCTGCATGTTGAACGCCAAGAGCTGCTCGTCACTGAGTTGCTGACGGCTGCTGAGTTTGAACTGCTGCTCGAGGGCTAGGCGGCCGCGGTTGGCATCCCATTGCAGGGCTGCCATCAGGCTGTCGCTCTGCTCGAGCAGATCACGGCGCCGTAGGGGAATGGCCGCGGAGGCTGGGTCGTTGCCGGGTTCGAGAACCCTCAGGCTGCGGACGTAGGAGGCCAGGTCGGCGTAGCTGGTGATCCGGTTACGGCTGGGGTGGCCAAAGGCCCGCTGCAGGTAGGTCCCCTCTTGGGTCCGGTCCCAGCCCAGGCGTTTGAGCTGCACCTCGATCTCGGCGAGCTCATCGCTCCAATCCTCGGGGTCTGGGACGGGTTCCTGCGGCTCCACCGCCGCTGGCGGGGTGGGTGGAGTCGAGAGACTTGGCTGAACGGTTTCTGTGGGTGCTGCCGGAGGCGCATCAGGCGTCGGAGCTGCCTCCGCGGCTGGAGCAACCGGCTCGTCGGCCGGAGGACGGCGCACCACGGGGTGGCGCACCGGTGGTGCTTCAACCTCCTGCGGACTCGGTGCAGCCTCGTCGGCTAAGGGTTGATGGCCAAGCCGGGTTTGGAGTTTTTCGAGGGCCCTGTCCTCAGCGAGCTCGGCGTTCTCCGCTTCGCCAAGCGCGCTCCCGAGGCAGCTGGATCCCCGCCAGGCACTGAGCTGGACGACACGCTTGCCGGCCTCGGCATGCACCAGACGTGCCCGGAAGGACAGGCTGCTCTCCATGCTCGGGACCTCGGTGGGGCGTTTCTACACTGGCGGGCCTTGGAATCCTCTGCAGCAACTGAATGGAAGCGGAGTCAATTCCATCCCTCTCACCTCTGATCCAGGCGGCGGATCAATGGGGTGAGCTGTTGCTGCTGCTCCCGCTCCTGGTGGCCCTTGAGGCGGTGCTCTCCGCTGACAACGCGATCGCCCTGGCGGCGATCTCCCGCCGGCTGAATGACCCGAAGCTGCAGGGTCAGGCCCTGAACTTGGGCTTGGGTTTGGCCCTGATCTTCCGCTTGGCCCTGATCGCGGCGGCCCAGTGGGTATTGGACTTTTGGCCGCTCCAGCTGCTGGCGGCGGGTTACCTGCTCTGGCTCTGCGTCACCAACTTGCGTCAGGCGGATGCGGTGGACGACGAGCCGGCCGATGCCCCCAGCGCTGAGGCGGCCCCGACGGGCCTGTCCGGGGTGGTGGTCACCCTGGCGCTGACCGACCTGGCCTTTTCCCTCGACAGCGTGGCGGCCGCGGTGGCCGTCAGCGACAACTTGCTGTTGGTGATGACGGGCGGGGTTCTTGGGGTGGTGGCCCTGCGGCTCACCTCCGGACTGTTTATCCGTTGGCTTGAGGTCTACACCCGCCTGGAAGCGGCGGGGTACCTCGCGGTCGGTCTGGTGGGAATCCGCCTGCTCTTGCGTCTTGGGGCCCCGCAGGTTGTCCCCCCTGAATGGGTGCTCTTGGGCATCGTGGCGCTGCTGTTTGCCTGGGGGTTCTCCAATCGCCTCAGCGACCCGGAGGCCGAGGGCTAAGAGCGATGCGCGTCGAATTGCGGCAGGCCGGCAGCAACCAACTGATTGATCGGCTCGAGCTGGACGAAGTGCCCCACCCCGGCCGTTGGTTGGAGCTCCCGGATCGGAGCTATCTGGTGATGCAGCGCCACCACCGCTATCAATTGCGCGGCGGGCGCTATGAGCTGAGCTCGATCGCACTGCAGGTCAAAGCGCAACGCCGTCCGGCGGATGCCCGCTGGTGGGAGGGCCGTTGGGTGATTGGTGACCCCAGCTGCAGCTTCAATGCCCGCTCGCCCCTGCTGCGCTGCGCGGTTCTGCCCGCTGGCCCCTGTGAGCGCTGTGCCCACCACAGTGCTCGCAGCGACGCACTGTGACGGAGTGGATCTGGCAGCGAGGCGTCGTCGCCCAAGGCCATGGGGTGGCCTCGGGCTCAGCAACAGAGAGCCCTTACCCGGCTGGAACGATTGCCCTGCAGTCCCCCTTCTTTTTGCAGCGCGGATTGGACCTCAGCGATTGCTTCGCCGGGACGATCAACTTGGATTTTCCGGGTTGTCGCTGGGCCCTGAGCCAGCCCGACTGGTGCTTTGAACAGTTGGATTGGACGCCGCTCCACCCCCCTGAGACCTTCTCGTTTTGGCGGGTTCTGCTGCGCCAGGGCGAGGAGCAGCCGCTTCAGGGCTGGATCTACTACCCCCATCCCGAGACCAAGGTGCGGCATTTTCAGCGGGACGGCCGTCTGGAGTTATTGGCACCGCCCTTGCCCGAGCTCAAGCTTGGATCTGCGCTTGAGCTGGCGGTCGATCCGCTCCGCATCCAGCTGATTCCCGTGGCCCGTTTGCGCGCACGCCTGCTGGAGTTCCTGAAGTTTCGGGTTCTCGCTGCTCAGGAGACTTTTTTCGTTGAAGAGCTGCCGCGGCTGAGGGCCTGGCTGGATCAGTCCTGGCCGGAAGCCTCGGTGCTCAGCGATGCCGAGGTGCAGCTCACCTTGGATCAGGCCCGGCAGCTGTACACCGAGTCCTGAGCCGTAGGGTGAAGCTTCGCGAGGCTTGCTTATCTCCTCCCCCGATCGTTCCCCCCGGCGTCGGCGCCGGCCCGCTCCGGTGAAGCGGCTGCCGACCACTGCCCAGGCGGCGGCCGAGGTCCCCGTGGCCCTACCCCCTGTGGATGAGGAGCAGCTCGCGGAGTCTCCTTTTACTGCCCTTGGTCTGGGGCGACCGATCGTCGAGGCGGTGCTGCAGAAGGGCTACAGCCAACCCTCCTCGATTCAGCAGCAGTGCATTCCGGCGGTGCTGGCGGGCCGCGACGTGATGGCGGCGGCCCAGACCGGCACGGGCAAAACCGCCGGTTTCACCCTGCCGATGCTGGAGCGGCTCCGCCACGGCCCCCACGCCCGCGGCCGGATCGTGCGCTCGCTGGTGCTGACTCCGACTCGGGAGCTCGCGGCCCAGGTGGCCGACAACGTCAAGGCCTACTCCCGCCATCTGGACCTGCGTTCCGATGTGGTGTTTGGCGGGGTCAAGATCAACCCCCAAATCACTCGCCTGCAGGCCGGTGCGGATGTCCTGGTGGCGACCCCGGGTCGCCTGATGGACCTGGTGCAGCAGGGGGCGATCAGCCTGGATCGCGTTGAAATCCTGGTGCTCGATGAAGCCGACCGGATGCTCGACATGGGCTTCATCCGCGACATCCAAAAAATCCTGCGCCTGCTGCCTGCCAAGCGCCAGAACCTCCTGTTCTCGGCCACCTTCGAAGCCTCGATCCGTCGCTTGGCGACGGGGTTGCTCCACGACCCCGTTCAACTTCAGGTCACCCCTGAGAACCGCACGGCGGCCACGGTCGAGCACATCCTTCACCCCTGTGACATGGGGCGCAAGGCGGACTTGCTCTGCCATCTGATCGCCAGCAATGACTGGCAGCAGGTGCTCGTCTTCTCCCGCACCAAGCACGGGGCCAATCGCGTCGCCGATCGGCTCACGGCTGAGGGCATGGCGGCAGCGGCTATTCATGGCAACAAGAGCCAGGGGGCGCGCACCCGTGCCTTGGCTGGTTTCAAGAGCGGTGAGCTTCGGGTGTTGGTGGCCACCGACATCGCCGCCCGCGGCATCGACATTCACCAGTTGCCCCATGTGGTGAACCTTGACCTGCCGAACCAGGCTGAGGACTACGTCCACCGCATTGGTCGCACGGGCCGAGCCGGTCACAGCGGCCACGCCGTCTCCCTGGTGGCTGCAGAAGAGCATGAGCTGCTGCGGGCGATCGAACGGCTCACGGGCAAGAAGCTCCCCAAGCAGGAGATTCCGGGGTTTGAGCCCACGGTGCTCTCCGCCCCTCCCCTCGATCTCAGCGGCGGCCGCGGGCGCTCCAGCCGAGGTGGCGGCGGCAACCGTGGCGTCGGCAATCGTGGTGGTGGTTCAGGCCGTGGCCCACGGGCCGGGGCCAGTCGCGGTGGGGCTAGCCGCAGCGGGCGTCCCCCGGCACGGTCCTCCTCGCGCCGCCCTTGAGTAAGCGTGGGGTTTGATCCCAGGCGCTGGTCCGCAGAGCCGCGACCGCAGCAGCGGGTGACGAGCAACGTCGACGCCCTCCTTCAAGAGAACGAGGCCCTCAGGCGCGAGGTGCGTCAGTTGCGGCGGCAGCTGGAGTTGCTCCGCCAGCGACCGGAACCAAGCCGTCAGCACTGGCGCCGGCAGGATCCGCCCCCACCGCAAGCGCTGGTGACCAGCGCCCAGGTGGAGCGCTGGGGGGCGGCCCTAGCGGAGCAGAAGGGTTGGTCCGTCCTGCGCCAGAGCGGCCTTGAGCAGTTGATCGAGCAGCTCAACCGCAGCAGCTTTTTGCCGCAGTTGGACCTGCAGCAGCGTCTCGACCATCTGGTGCCGGGTCTGGGCCGTGATCTCTACGGGGCGATGGCGAGCCCGCTCAACAAAAAGCGTTGTGCCGTTTTGGCGGCCTTTGCGCTCTACGGCGTCAGCGCGATCGAATGGCTCGATGACGACCCTCAGCGGGTGGTCTTGGAGCTGCGCCAGCGGCAGGGCTCGCGTCAGAGCAAGAACCGCAGGACCCGCAGTGATCAGCGCCGCACGGACCGTCAGCAGCAGTCCAGCCATGGCAGCACCGGCGCAGGCGGGCGGGACCCGCGCCGGGAGGCGGCTCTATCGGTGCTGGGGTTGGAGTGGGGGGCCTCCAAGCAGGCGATTAAGCAGGCCCATCGCCGCCTGGTGAAACAGCACCATCCCGATGTGGGCGGAACCGCTGAGGCCTTTCGGCGCGTGAACGACGCCTATCAGTTCCTGGTGGCCTAGTCCCCCAGGCGGTCGCCGGTGACCGCGGCGAGTTGCTGCAGCAGTTGGGTGCCCTGGCTGGCACTCTTGCCTTCCAGTTGCGCCGAGCGGATCAAGAGGGGACAACCCGAGCTGGCCACCACAAGCCCCGTGGCCTCAACGCACTCCAGCACGGTCCCGGGTGTGTGGCTGGCGCTCTCTCCAGCATTGAGTCCCCACCGCTCTGCCAGGACCTGGGCTTCTGGACTGAGATCCTGCTTCAGGCGCTTGATCAGGGGTTCACAGGAGAGCACCTTCAGGCGCTTCCCCTTCCAGCTGCTCGCGGCAGCGGGGTAGAGCCCCATCACCTGACGGTGGATCGCAAGGGCGGATGCCGACCAATCGATTTGGGCGTCCTCCTTCTTGAGCATGCGGGCGTAGGTCATGCCCTCATCCGCCTGGGTTCGGACTTCCAGACGCTCGAGGCGATCCGCTTCAGGACCGGGTCCAGCGGCTTCGATCAAGGGCAGGGCCTCCACCAGAAGTTCGCCGGTGAGGCGTGCCAGACGCTCGGCCAGCTGGTGGGCGTTCTCGCGTAGGCCGATCGGGATGGAGCGCTCCAGCAGCACCGGCCCGGTGTCGAGTCCCTCCTCCATCGCCATGATCCCGACGCCGGTCTCGGCGTCGCCTTCGATCAGGCTCCATTGGATTGGACCGGCACCGCGCCAGCGGGGTAGCAGCGAGCCGTGGCCGTTCCAGCAGCCCAGGGGCGGTTGCTGCAGAACCTCCTTCGGCAGGATCTGGCCAAAGGCGACGACGACGTAGACATCAGCCCCGAGCGCGGCGAGCTGCTGTTGGCAGTCGGGTTCCTTACGGATCCGCTCGGGCGTGAAGACGGGCAGACCCAGCTCGATGGCCCGGGCTTTGACCGGGGAGGGCACCAGCGCTTTCCCGCGTCCGCGTCGCCGGTCCGGTTGGGTGACCACACCGACCAACTCATGGCCGGCCTCCATCAGTGCATCGAGGCTGCTGACGGCATAGGCCGGGGTACCCCAGAAGAGGATCCGCATCGCTGCTCGTTAGGCCTCGCCGGTAATCGAGAGCCCCTCCACCCAGACCATCGGACAGAGCCCATCGGGGGTGACCTTGGCGTCGCCCTCGAAGCCAACGATCGCGTTCAACACTTGGCGGATGTCGCCGGCCACGGTGGCGGCCTCAATCGAGCGGGCTTCGCCGCCTTTGATCAACCAGCCATCGAAGGGCAGGGAGAAGGAGCCCTGGCTGGCCTTGACCCCCGCGTGCAGGGCCGAGAGGGAGTCGATCCAGATGATTGGTTGGTCGGCCTTGAAGCGATCCAGGCCGCTCTGGCCGCCACTACTGCCCGGTGTGGGCCCAATCTCAAACCAATCTGGGCCGACCGAGACCTTGGCGCCGAGGCCCGCATGGCCGGTGGGCTCCACACCGAAGGCGCGCGCGGTGGCTTCGGAGTGGAGGAAGTTCTTCAGAACACCACCCTCCAGCAGGGCCAACTTTCGGGTCGGGGTTCCCTCGCCATCGAAGTTGGAGGCGCCGATGTTGCCCGGGTGCAACCCGTTGTCGTGGATGGAGAGGAAGGGCACCGCCAGGCTTTGGCCGATGGAGTCCTTCTGGCTAAGGCTGACCCCATCAAGCACCGAGCGGGCGTTGAAGAGGTTGCTGAAGGCGCCAATCAGATCCAGGAAGGCCTCGGGACTGAGCACACAGGTGTAACGGCCGGTCTCCACCGGGGCGTAGTCCAGGTGGCTGATGGTGCGCTCGGCGGCCTCGTCGATGCAGCCGGCAATGTCGAGGTCCGAGGCGCCATAGGCCAGGCGAACCGCACCGGAGCTGCGCGGTTTACTGCCACTTTCCTCAGCTCGGGCGTAGAGGTAAATGCTGGCGGTGGTCAGCTG
>JAAZUZ010000186.1 GCA_018623875.1 Synechococcus sp. HW_metabat.21 | reverse complement strand
CGAGGACTTCACCGGTGGTCTTGTTGAAGAGCAGCTTCATCAAGCCATCGCTCTCCAACTCCGCCAGAGCCTTGGAGTTGGCCTTGAAATAGCTGCGCACCGAACCCAGCTCAAAGCCCTCCTTGGCCGCCAACTCCTTGGCATCGGCTTCGCTCAAGCCCACCGAGCTAATTTCCGGATGGGTGAAGGTGGCCGCAGGGATCGAGCGGTAGTCGATCGTGCGGGGGTGCCCCAGGATGTTGTCCACGGCAACAGTGCCCTGGGCCGCTGCGGTGTGGGCCAGCATCATCTTCCCGGTCACATCACCGACCGCCCAGAGGTGGGGGACCGGCGCGCCGTTGACCAGAACCCGCAGCTGATCGTCCACGGGGATGAAACCGCGGTTGGTCTCGATGCCGCAGGCCTCCAGGTTCAGCTCCTTGCTGGTGGGGACCCGGCCAGTGGCCACCAGGACCGCGTCCACCTCCAGGGTCTCCACGGGCTCGCGGGTCTGCATATCGACCAACTCGATCTGAACCGGAGCACCGGGCTTGATCGACTTGGCCAACACCCCCGAGCGGGCATCGATATCGCGGCCATCAATCAGGTTGCGGGCGGCGATCTTGGCGATGTCGGGATCGAAGGTGGGCATCACCCGATCCAGGGCCTCGATCATCGTCACTTCACAGCCCAGCGCCGTGTAGACGTCAGCGAACTCCAGACCGATGTAGCCGCTCCCAACGATCGCCAACCAGCGGGGCAGCCACTCGAGGTTGACGGCCTCATCGCTGGTGAAAACCGTGCGGCCGTCGGTTTCGATGCCGGGGGGCACAAATGGATCGGAGCCGGTGGCGATGATCACGTCGCGGCCGCTCAGAACCCGATCAACGCCGTTGATCTCACGCACACCCACCTTCTGGGGGCCCTCCAGACGTCCGGTGCCGCGGATGATCGTGACCCCGGCGCGCTCCAGGGTCTTGGTCAGGTTGGTGCGGATCGTCGCCACCAGCTGGTTGGCGTGATCGGCGATTTTCTGGCGCTCAAAGCGCACGGGAGCCGCATGGATGCCGAAGCCCTTCAGGTGCTCCGCGTCGGCCAGCTCGCGCACGCGGCCGCTGGCGGCCAGCAGGGCCTTGGAGGGAACGCAACCGCGATTCACGCAGGTGCCGCCCATGTCGCGGCTTTCGATGATCGCCGTGCGCAGCCCGTGTTCAGCGGCGTGCTTCGCGGCGTCAAAGCCGCCGTAGCCCGCGCCAATCACGATGACGTCAAAGTCGAAACTGCCGTCGCTCACCTGAGGCCTGCCCAATTGCGGGGCATTCTCCCCTGTCAGCTCCCCAAACCGAAGTTGTGTTGCTGCCGCCAGCGCTCCAACAGCAGTGGCGCGGCGGCTACACCGACGTTTAAGGACTCCACGGCCGTGCTGTGGGGAATGGTCACCCGGTGACTGGCCAGGGCCGCCAGCTCCGGATGGAGTCCGGCTCCTTCATTGCCCAGCAGCAGCACCGTTGGCCGGGTCCAATCCAACTCCCAGTAGGGAACTGTCCCGGCCTGATCCACCAGGGTGGCGACCACGTGATGGCCTGCGGCCCGCGCCTGCTCGAGTCGCTCCGCTAAGCCACGGCGATCGGGATCACGGCGATGGGGCAGAGCCAGGGCCGCCCCCGCCGAAGCCCGCAGCACCTTGGGCTGACAAGGATCAGCCCCGCCCCCGAGCCAAAGGTCATCCACCCCCGCCGCCAGGGCCGTGCGCATCAAGGTGCCGAGATTGCCGGGGTCCTGCAGTTGATCCAAGGCCAACACAAAGGAGCCCAGGCCCTTCGTCTTCGGCAGGGCCTCCTGGGGGAGTGTGGCCACCACCCCATCCGGGGTCTCGGTGGTGGCCACAGCCGCCAGCACAGCTTCACCGGCCGGCTGCAAACGCTGCTCGGGCAAGCCGTCTAAGAGGGATCCGTTGCGCTCCAGCCATGCCGGAGTCGCCAGCACCTGCTCGGGCAGCAGGCCCAAGCGAAGGAGTTCTTGAAGCTGATGGGATCCCTCCACCAGCAACAGGCCCTGCTCCCGGCGGCCTTTCGGCTGATGCAGGGCGCGCAGGCGACCCACCAGAGGGTTACGTCGGCTGGTGATCAGCTCCATCAGAAGGTTTCGTGGCGCCTCACGTGCAGGCCATCGCCCACAACGATGCTCTTGTCATCGAGATCCAGGCCCCGGACCGCGGCCACCTCGCCCTTCAGGCCCTCGGCCTGGAGATTTTTGATGAGCTCCTTGATCAGGACGTCTTCAATCGTTTTCTGATCAAAAGCATCAGGAGTCAGGCCCCCAAGGAAGCGCCCCATCTTGGAAGCCACCACTTCCTGGGCATTGGTGATCTTCAGAACGAGCATCGACTCAAAAACAGAAGGAAGAGCTGGGTTGAGCACCGACCCCAAACCTGGCAAGAGCAGCGGGGTTCAGCAATAAAAAAGCTCCTCCCCGAGGGGAGGAGCTTTCAGTGCGGATGGGGAGACTTGAACTCCCACGACATTGCTGCCACTAGTACCTGAAACTAGCGCGTCTACCAATTCCGCCACATCCGCAGGGGTGGGCGATGTCGCTGTCGGCGACCAGCGAAATGTACCCCATCAGGGTCCCCCTTCAGCAGAGAGGTGCAATCGGCGACAAGCCAGGCCAGCAACGGCTTCGAGCCAGTTCGAATGCCGGCCGTCTTGCCGGTCTCATTCGTTGTTGTCAGGATAAGGCCCCTCAGGCGGGACGCATTTAGCCATGACCGCGACGCTGGTCCCGTCTCAACAGATTCTCACCCCGCAACTGGAAATTGCCGGCGGTCGGCAGCTCTCCGGCGACCTCCGCGTCAGTGGTGCCAAGAATTCTGCCCTGGTTTTGATGGCGGCCAGCCTGCTCACCAGCGAGCAACTGCGCCTGCGCAATGTCCCGCCCCTCACCGACATCGGTGGGATGGCCGAGATTTTGACCTCTCTGGGCGTCAGCACAAGCCATGACGGCGACACCCTGGAGATGGACGGCTCCGGGCTGAGCCAGTCCGCCCCGCCCTACGAGCTGGTCAACAGCCTGCGGGCCAGCTTCTTCTGCATTGGCCCCCTGCTCGCTCGCCTTGGCATCGCACGAGTCCCGCTCCCCGGGGGCTGCCAGATCGGCACCCGCCCGGTGGTGGAGCACGTCAAAGGCCTGAAAGCCCTCGGTGCCCAGGTGACCATTGAGCACGGCGTCGTCTCCGCCGTGGTGCCCGGCCGTAGCCATCGACTGACAGGCGGACGCATCCATCTGGACTGCCCCAGCGTGGGCGCCACCGAGACGTTGATGATGGCGGCCGCCCTCGCCGAGGGTGAGACCGTCATTGAGAACGCAGCTCTTGAGCCTGAGGTCGTGGACCTAGCCGGACTGCTGCTCGCCATGGGGGCCAAGGTGCGGGGTGCCGGCACCCCCACCATCACCATCGTTGGCGTCGAGCGGTTGCACGGCGCGGACTACGCCGTGATCCCCGACCGCATCGAAGCCGGCACCTTCCT
>JAAZUZ010000185.1 GCA_018623875.1 Synechococcus sp. HW_metabat.21 | reverse complement strand
GATTTCCAGCGACAGCAGGATGGGCACCCCCGCTGGGGTCAGGGAGCTGAAGGTGCGGCAGAACTTGGCCGTGGCGGTCCATGGGGGCCTCCTCAAGGTGTTCGTCCAGTTGGAGCTTCTCGACCAGGGACACCCGACGCGTGACGGTCGGGCTGGGTTGGGCTGGTGCTGGCGGGGGTTGATCGAGCACCGCTTGCAGATCCCCCTGGAGAGCAAGACGCAGTTCCAGAGGCGGTCCTTCAGCAGCGGTCTCGCAGAGGTTCTGTCGTTGTTCGGCGCCCCAGTGGGTGGGGACAGCCACCACGAGGTGGTTGGGATTGAGCTGGACGGGAAGAGCGCCCAGGGCTTGGCAGCGGGCTTGGCTGAGTTGGGGATGCCAGCTCCAACGTTCGCTTCCTGCGGCTCCTAAATCCGCGCTGCTGAGGACGGCTTCTTTGAGCAGTAATTCGACCTCGAGCCGCTGCTGCTCAGGGGTTTGGGCCTCCGCCACCGGTCGCTTGGGGATGGTGCTGGCGCTTGCTGTCATCAGCCGCTTCGCCGAGGAGGTGCGGGCTTCCGCCGCTTGTGGGGTGGCGCCCCTTCACATCAACATGTCTAGATCAGATCTCCGGTTCGGTCAGCATGAGCGGCGACGCGACTCCGTTTCCCCAGGACTCCGCCCCGGCCCCAGCTGAGGCCGCGGCAGCCCCAGAAGCCAGTGCTGAGGTGGATTCGGCGCCGGCTGAGGTGGCCGCTGAACCCAGTGCCGACCCTGAGCAGCGCGTCCGCGAGCTCGAGGCCGAACTGACCGCCCTCAAGGCTGAGCACGAGACCATCCGCAGTCAGTACATGCGGATCGCGGCGGATTTCGACAACTTCCGCAAGCGCCAGAGCCGCGATCAGGAGGATCAGCGCACCCAGATCGCCTGCTCCACCCTGAGCGAAATCCTCCCCGTGGTGGACAACTTCGAGCGGGCCCGTCAGCAGCTCGACCCCCAGGCCGAAGAAGCTCAGTCCATCCACCGCAGCTACCAGGGGCTCTACAAGCAGCTGGTGGACGTGTTTAAACAACTCGGCGTTTCACCGATGCGGGTCGAAGGCGAGCCCTTTGATCCCACCCTCCATGAGGCGGTGCTGCGGGAGCCCAGCGACGAGCACGCGGAAGACCTTGTCATCGCTGAATTGCAGCGGGGTTATCACCTCAACGATCGCGTTCTGCGTCACGCCTTGGTGAAGGTCTCGATGGGTCCTGGTCCGAGCGGCGCTGCTGCTCCGGCCAGCCCTACCGACGACGCTGCACCCTCTGAAGAGGCCTGAGCATGGCCGACTTTTACGACCTCCTAGGGGTGAGCCGGGATGCTGACGCGGACACGCTGAAGCGTTCCTATCGCCGGATGGCGCGTCAGTACCACCCGGATATCAACAAGGACCCTGGGGCTGAAGACAAGTTCAAGGAGATCGGCCGTGCCTATGAGGTGCTGAGCGATCCCCAGACCCGGGCGCGCTATGACCAGTTCGGGGAAGCTGGCCTGGGCGGAGCAGCCGGGATGCCCGATATGGGCGACATGGGCGGCTTTGCTGACCTGTTTGAGACCTTCTTCAGCGGTTTCGGCGGCGGTATGGGTGGCCCCTCCGCTGGGGGCGCTCGCCGTCGCGGTCCCCGTCAGGGCGATGACCTGCGCTTTGACCTGACCATCAGCTTCAGCGAAGCCGTCTTTGGTCAAGAGAAGGAGATCCAAATCCGGCACCTGGAGACCTGCAACAGCTGCAGTGGCTCAGGTGCCAAGAGCGGCAGTGGCCCCACCAGCTGCGGCACTTGCGGCGGTGCTGGTCAGGTCCGCCGTGCCACCCGCACCCCCTTTGGCAGCTTCACGCAGGTGGCGGCCTGTCCCACCTGCGAAGGCACCGGTCAGGTCATCGCCGATCCCTGCGGCTCCTGCGGCGGCCAGGGTCTGCAGCAGGTGCGCAAGAAGCTGCGCATCAATATCCCTGCGGGAGTCGATACCGGCACGCGTCTGCGGGTCGCTGACGAGGGCAACGCGGGACAACGGGGTGGTCCGGCCGGTGACCTCTACGTCTTCCTGACGGTTCAGTCCCATCCGAACCTGCGTCGCGATGGGATCAACATCCACTCGGAGGTGGCGGTCAATTACCTCCAGGCGATCCTCGGCGACACGATTGAGGTGGAGACCGTGGATGGCCCGGAGCAATTGGAGATTCCCGCCGGCACCCAGCCCGGAGCGGTCCTCACCCTGACCGGTAAGGGGGTGCCGAAGTTGGGTAATCCCGTGGCGCGGGGTAACCACCTGATCCAGATCAAGGTGCAGCTCCCGACCAAGGTCAACCGTGAGGAGCGCGAGCTGCTCGAGCAATTGGCGGGTCATCACACGGCCAAGGGACAGAAGCATCCCCACAAGAGCGGGCTCTTCGGCGGTTTGTTTGGCTAGGTCAGTGATGACCCAGCTCGACCTCCGCGGAACGCCCTGCCCGCTCAATTTCATCCGCACCAAGCTTGCTCTGGAGAAGCTCTCCGCTGGTGAGTGGCTGCAGGTGGATCTCGATGCCGGTGAGCCGGAAGAGATGGTGACAAGCGGCTTGCGGGAGGCTGGACATCGCGTTGAGCAGGAGTCCTTGGAGGCTGGGGCTGTGCGTCTGCTGATCTGTCGCTGTGGCTGACGCCCTGGTGATGGCCCTCGAGGCCAACTTTTGCCGGGTGCAATTGGATCGGCCGGGCCCTGGGGGCGTTCAAGAGCTCCTCTGCGTGCGCCGGACGCGGCTCGGCAAGACCGGCCAACAGATTTGCGTGGGTGATCGGGTTGAGGTGGAGGGCATCGATTGGCCCGAAGCCCGGGCCGCGATCGCGGCTGTGGCGCCCCGCAGCAGCCTGCTGGAGCGTCCCGCGGTTGCGAATTGCAGCCGCGTTGTGGTTGTGGCGGCCCTGGATCAGCCGGAATTGGACCCCCTGCAACTCACCCGCTTTTTGCTGACCGCTGAGCGCACGGGGGTTGCGGTGGAGCTGGTTCTCACCAAGGCCGATTTGCTGAGCGAGGCCGAGCAGCAGCGCTGGCGTGAGCGGCTCATGGCTTGGGGTTACTCCCCTCTCCTCGTCTCCTCCAAGTGCGGCAATGGCTTGGCCGTCCTGCGTGAGCGCTTGGCGGCACCTGGGATTTCGGTGCTTTGCGGCCCTTCCGGGGTGGGTAAGAGCAGCTTGATTAATGCCCTGTTGCCGCAGCTGAGTTTGCGGGTGAGTGCGGTGTCTGGGCGTCTACAGCGGGGGCGCCACACCACGCGCCACGTCGAGCTCTTCCCGCTGGCCTCGGGTGCACTCTTGGCGGATTCTCCCGGCTTTAACCGGCCTTCGTTGCCCGCCGATCCTGCGGAGCTGGGGATGCTCTTCCCCGAGATCCGCCAGCGGCTCGAGGCTGCGGTTTGTCAGTTCAAGAATTGCTTGCACCAGGGCGATCCCGGCTGCGCCGTGGGTAGCGATTGGGATCGCCATGGCCTGTATCTCACGTGCCTGGAGTCAGTCCAGCAGCAGGT
>JAAZUZ010000184.1 GCA_018623875.1 Synechococcus sp. HW_metabat.21 | reverse complement strand
GGGCGAGTCCGCAAAGCACCGCAATGGCGATCAGCAGTCCATACCAACGCAAAGAAAAAGGCCCCAGCTGAAACAGCAGGGGGCCCGGAGAGGTGAACACAGCGAGGTGCATCAAACGCCTTCGGCGGCCTGCACCTTCTCGATCTGCTTTTTCTTCAGAACCAGCATGATCTGGGCCAGAGCCACGGCGGCGAAGAAGGCCAGCAAGCCGTAGATGCGAACGGGGTTCTGGAGCACAACTTCAGCGTCCAGTTGACCGAAACCACCCACGTTGGGGTCGTTGGTCAGGGCCGCACCGGCGTCCAGGACATCACCCACCTTGGCGGTGACGGTGGGGCCAGCGGGGATGGTGTCGCTCACGCTGTTGCCGTCGGCGGTCTTGATGACCACAACGGACGCACCAGCGTCACCAGCATTGATGGCTTCAACGGTGCCAGCGGCGGAGGCGTTGTAAACGCTGTTGTTGCTCTTCTCACCAGTGGGGTACACCTGGCCGCGGCCGCGGTTGCCACCCACGTGGAGCTGGAACTTGCCGAAGTGGATGTTGCTGTCGGCTGCGGGATCGGGCGAGAGGATCGGGAAGACGATCTTCTGGTGGTCATCGCCAGGAAGGGGGCCGACCAGAAGGATGTTGGGGTTCTCTTCGTCCCAGGTGGTGACGTAGACACCCTCGGTTTCTTCCTTGAGTTCGTCGGTCAGACGATCAGCGGGAGCGAGTTGGAATCCGTCGGGAAGCATCACGACGGCACCGACGTTCAGGCCGGTGGCAGAACCATCACCAGCGACCTGCTGAACGCTGGTGTCGTAGGGGATTTCAACTTCAACCTTGAAAACCTCATCGGGGAAGACCGCTTGAGGCAGCTCAACGTGGGTGGGCTTTTTGGCCAGGTGGCAGTTGGCACAGGCCAATTTGCCGGTGGCTTCCCGGGGGTAGTCGTATTGCTGTTGCGCCCAGAAGGGATAGGCCCAGCTGGCTTGAGGAGCGAAGAAGAGGGCGCCGAGAACCAGAACCGAACTCAGCAGCAGGGAGAAGGAGCGACGCATGGGGCGTTGGGGCGAGAGGGAAACGGTTGGGGAGGAGATCAGACCCACCAGGGCTTCTCGCCGGTGCGGAAATCGGTTTCGGTCCACTGGCTCAGGAACACGTTGTCGTTCTCGACGGAGACGTGGGCCAAGGCCAGGGAAAGGGGTGCGGGGCCGCGGACGACCTTGCCGGTGGCGTCGTACTGCGAGCCGTGGCAGGGGCACATGAATTTGTCGGCAGCGGCGTTCCAGGGCACAACACAGCCCAGGTGCGTGCAGATGGCGTTGATGCCGTAGCTACCAATGGCATCGCTGCCTTCGACCACCAGATAGGTGGGATCACCTTTCAGGCCTTGAACCAGGTTGCGGTCACCCTCACGGTGGGTGCTCAGCCAACCGCTTGCGGTGACTGCGTTGCCCAGCTCGTCCTTAGCGGCCGTACCACCGCCGGCGCCAGCGGCCTTTGGGGGGATGAAGTAGTTGGCAACCGGGTAAAGGGCGCCAAGGGCGACTCCGGTCACAGAACCGAAGGTCAGCAGATTCATGAACTGCCGGCGACCCATTCCAGGGACATCACTATTCGAGGCGCTCGCTGGAATTTGGGTCATACGGGGCGGCCGGCTGCCACAACGACGTGGGGGCCATTATGGACCTTGTCGTTCCCGCAACGGGCCCGAATCGCAGGCAGGTGGCTGAAGCCTGCAACATGCTGTTGCGCGGTTCGTTGGATTGCCTTCCTGTGACTGAGTCACCTGCCGCTCCCCTGGCGACTGCGGAGATCCTTGAAACCCTGCGGGCGCGCTGGCAGGCCTCCTATGACCTGCAGCTGACGTCCCGTCGCGGACGTCTCTATCTCCAGGTGATGTGGGCCTACCTGGAGCAGCAATCCTTTCCCTTGGATGCTGAGCAGTACAACGCGAAATTGGACGAGCTCGTCGCCACCTTGAACGGCCTCGGGGTTGCCGCACAGGTTCGTGAATGGCTGACCACCACCACGGACAAACCCCGCCTGGGTAAGGCCATGACCCTGCCCTTGGAGCTGCCGGAGGGACGCGCGAGCGAGTTTCTGCTCTAAATCAGGCGGGTCGTTGGACCACCCGAGCGAGACCTACCCCCACGAGATAGAGGGCCGTGATGGCCCCGCTGAGCAGCAGCATCGTGATGGGGTCCGTCGAGGGGGTGAGCACCGCCCCGGCTAGGGCTGAGGCCATCACCACAAACCGCCAGGCCCCGAGCATGGCCTCGGAGCGCACGAGCCCCAGGGCCGCCAGCAGCATTTGCAGGACGGGGAGCTGGAAGGCCAATGCCGTGGCCACCATCAGCAGCAGGACAAAGTCCAGATAGCGCTCGATGGACCAGAGCGGCTCCACCACATCGGCGCCGTAGCTCACCAGGAAGTTCAAGGCGGCGGGCACCAAGGCCCACCAGGCAAAGGCCAGGCCGGCCAAAAAGAGCAGCGCTGATCCCGCGACGGCCGGTGCCACCAGCTTTTGTTCCCTGCGGGTCAGGCCAGGGAGCACAAAGGCCAAGCCCTCGTAAAGCACATAGGGAAGGGCGAGCGTGAGTCCGGCGTAGCCCGCCACCTTGAGGGACACCAGCAGGAATTCGCCCGGAGCGAGCTGCAGAAAATGAATGCCCTTGGCTGGCACCTCCAGCAGGCGCACCAACGGCCGCACGAACAGCAGGCAGGCGGCAGCGCCAACCACGACCGCCAGCAGGCTGCGCAGGACCCGGCTGCGGAGCTCCTCCAGGTGGCCTACAAGGGTCATTTCCACCTCGGAGGGGAACTCCTCGTTGGCTTCGACGGCTGCCGCCTTGGGCGTTGCCGCAGGAACTTTGATGGGCGGCGGCGGTGCTAATCCCGCGCTGCTCGGTGCGCCCTCCGAACCCGAGCGATCGCCTTGGGACTGGGGTTGATCGCTCATTGCCTTAAAGGCTAAGGGGTTTGCCGCGCAGTAGCGCTTCGGCGTCCTCGGGGTTCGCCCAGAGGACCTCTCCGCCCCGGTGCCTGACGGTCCCTGGGCCGGCTCCAGGAATCCGTTGCAGCTGCTCGCAAGGCGTCATCACGACGGCGACTTGGCTGTTGCCGCGGGCACGGCTGAAGTGGGCCGCAAGGCTGGCCGCCGCCTGGAGGTCGCTCTCCTCCGCAGGAGCTGCAGAACTTTTCAGCACCACGTGGCTTCCGGGGCACTCCTGGGCGTGAAACCAGAGATCCCCCTTGCGCGCCTGCTGCAGGCTGATCCATTCGTTTTGTCGGTGGTTGCGTCCGACCTGGATCGACAGCCCCCGCGAGCTGGTCAGGGTCAAGGGGGATGGATCCCCCTGCGGCCGCCGACGTTCCTTGCGGTTCTTGGGTTGGTGTTGCCAGAGCCGCTCGCTGTCCTCCTCGAGCGCTGTGAGTTGCTGGACCCCGCTTTGCGGGTCCCGGTCGCATTCCAGTTGGATCAACTCCAGAAAGGTCAGGCTGCCCTCCAGCTGGTCGATCTGTTGTTGGTGCT
>JAAZUZ010000043.1 GCA_018623875.1 Synechococcus sp. HW_metabat.21 | reverse complement strand
GCTCTAGCCAGCTTGGCCGCCTACCCGTTCATCGAGGACGTCTTGAAGCCGGGCCCGAGCGTGGCCATCTATCGCGTCGACAGCAGAAGCCAGTCAGATCCCACAAGTTTCAGCCCCGAAGAACTGCAGGAACTCCAACGCCGTTTTGGCGTCCACGGACCCCAGCCACCTCTGGCACGGCTGTTCACCAAAGGGGTCGATCAGTTCACCCCCCTTCGGAACCACACGGTGTCGCGGCTGCAAACCCTCCAGCCGGTCATTCAGCAGCAGAGCCGCCGGACTGGTCTCAACCCGATGCTGTTGGCGGCCATCTTGTTTGACGAGATGCAGCACGCCAAACCCGGTGAAGACCACCCTTTGGCAGCCCATTCAGGTCTATTCAGCACCCATGGCCCCGCGCAGTTGGGTCTGAGCGAGATGGAAAAGCAGGGCCTGCTGCGTCCCAATGCCAGCGCCGAAGAAATCCAAGATGCCCGCAATCAGCTTCTCGATCCTGAGCGCAACGTTGAACTCCTTGCCGGAAAGATGATGAGGCTCTTGAAGCTGCTTGAGCGTGATGTGAGCGAAACCAATAACGTCAGCCA
Organism: Synechococcus sp. HW_metabat.21; assembly: GCA_018623875.1. Classification (GTDB taxonomy): domain Bacteria; phylum Cyanobacteriota; class Cyanobacteriia; order PCC-6307; family Cyanobiaceae; genus Vulcanococcus. The sequence goes on along the minus strand of JAAZUZ010000043.1, from coordinate 11,068 downwards.
CTTCCATCAGCACGCGAAAACCGTCGCGACTCTGGCCTATTTGCACAACGGAAAACTGGACTATCCAGCCCGGATTCTGCGCTACATGCAAGATGCCGAACTGCATGGACTGGTTTACAGCAGGCAAAGCCAACCGGTCTCACCACTGATTTAAGAAAAAGATCTAATCATTCACACGAACTTCCCAGCCAGAGATGGAGGTTGGGAGTCGGCCAGGGGCCTTGGTGATGGTGAACGTGAAGCGACTACCGTCCCTCGCAACAAAGCTGGTCATCTCAAAACCGTTGGGATAGGTCATCGTGGCAATGCAATCACTGCTGATCACATAACGCCCCCTTTCGGCTTGCCTTGGCCCGTCGGATCCACGACGCACAACCTCGATGCCACCGTTGCCGTCGTATTTCTCCCGTCCGCTTTCGGAGTAAGGGCGACCATTCCAGGTCCCCGTCTGGCTGTAGAGGTAAGTCCCGCTCAGGGTCTTGAGGCTGCATCGGCTCGGTTTCACTTCAGCTTCCACGCTGGGGGCCATTGCCGTCAGTGCTGCTAAAGCCGAGGCCAACAGAAGAGGAACACGAGCTGTCATCAAGATCTGAGCAGAGGGTGAAGGTCCAGCCAGGCTTCAAGTTCGAGGTGCTCAACAGAGCATGCCGAGGGCCGCGAGTCGCTGCTGCAGAGCCTGCCAATTGAAACTGCGGGGATCGGCACGTTCCGCGCCGAGATCCACGTGGCGATGGGTCGTGATCCGCTCTTTGGGGATGTGATAACGCTTCATCCAATCCGCCAGGACAACCGCCAGGGAGTCGTACTGCGCTGAGCTGTAACCACTGTGGCCAGATGCATTGTTCTCACCATCGAGTGGGGTCTCCAAGCTCAAATGCAGGGCGAAGTTGTTGATCGATCCAGGCAACTCGGGATTCAAAACAGCCCACTCACCGTCAAAGGCGGAATACCCAGCTCCGTAGGCGCGAAAACGCGGATGAAGCGCCTCGACGGCATCACCATTCTCGCCAATCAAGAGGTGATAGCTGACCTGATCTGCATCTCTGGGATTGTGCTTAATGAAGGTATTCAGCGCGGATTGCAGCCCGAAAACCGTCTCATGCAGCACGACAAGCGTTGGAGTCGCTGAGAGTGGATTGCCAAAAGCGTCATGGGCAGCCCGTTGGGCGTAATTGGAAGGATCGATCTGAACCCGCTTCAGGTTGCTCGCATGGCCCTCTCGCTGGGCCTTGAGTCGGGCGACAAGCGCGCGGTCATTGACTGCGCACTGCTTCGACAATGGAGTGCTCCAGGCCGCCTGGGCTGGAGGCATGGGCGCAGGTCGGGCGTTCGGCAGGGGCGCTGGCAAGCGAGCTGAATACCCGCTGTGCCGTTGCCAAAGCGGAACGAACGCGATGGCCGCCAACGCAACAAGGGCCAAGCCCATGGCCGGCCGTGACGGATGCCGAAGGGGCTGCTCCGGGACAAGGCGGACCATGGCTAGCCCGCGCGCTGTTGCAACCAAGCCTCCTGAGCCGCCTGCTGAGCGGCAGTCACCGCGGCCACAGGACCGAGCACGTACCGCTTCGGTTGGGGTGCGCTGCTGCAAAGCGTCAGCTCCCGCAGAGTTGATCGGCGCGCCATGAGCAGTGGTTGGTTCTGCTCCGCCCGAAGCAGCGCGGGGATCTGCTCGGGCTTGTGCAGCCGTTGACCCGCCAGGCCGATCAGTTCATCACCCACCATCAGGCCTGCCCGTTCCGCAGGGCTATGACGCTGCACACGCTGAACAACCAACCATCCGGCGTCCTGCCGCGTGGTCATCCCCGTCCATGGATGGCTGGACATCTCCGGCTCCAACGCCAGGCCTACATCCAACAGGTAGCCAGAACAATCCGGGTCGTCGACGTCCATCAACCAATGGCTCAGAAGGGCAGCCAGACCGGGGACCTCGGCCTCGAAAGCGGCGAAGAGATCCGCCTCCTGATAGCCGCGGCGATGACGTCCGTGGCTTTGCCAAAGGCCGCGAATCACTTTGGCCAGCGAACTCTGATGGCGCCTCAGGTGCAGGTCCAGGCAGAGGGAGACCACAGCACCCTTGAGGTAGTAACTGATCTGACTACTGGCGGAGTAGGCATCCGCCTTGTAAAGCTTGACCCAGGCCTCCTCACTGCTCTCGCGGAGGGACTGCACCTGACGCCCCGGACTTAAGAAATAGCGGCTGAGGTCCTCGCCAAGATCCTTGAAATAGTCCGCAGCGGACGTCAGCCCAGCCTGCAGGGGAAGGAGCTGATCGAGATAGCTGGTGACACCTTCGGCAAACCACAGGGTGGGAATCACGGTGGCGCGCTGGTAGTTCACCGGTCGCAACTCCGCCGGGGTCAGGCGACGGACATTCCACTGGTGGAAATACTCATGGGCAATCAACTGCAGCAGCTTGCGGTAGCCGTTCTCCGCCTCCAGGTTCCGGCGGCCATAGACGAGAACGGTGCTGTCGTCGTGCTCAAGACCGCCATAGCCTTCATCGAGCAGGTGCAGGATGAAGAGATAGTCCGAACTGGCGGGAACGCTTTGCCCCATCAGTCGGCAGCAGGCCATACAAACCCGTTCGACATCGTCGAAGAATTGAGGGTGGCGTTCGAGGAACCACGCCTCGGTCGCAGGATCGGCAAACCAGGTGACCCAACGATGGGGCACGCCTTGGACCGCGAAACTGCGCTCTTGATGGGTCCCCGCCTCGAGAGGACTGTCGATCAGGTGGTCCAGGTCCGAAGCCAGCCATGCGCCCATACCGTCCTGCGGTAACGGGACAAAAGCACGCCAACCCTTGGGCAGACGGCAACACAGCTGGTGGGGCTGCCAACGCTTCCCCTCCACCTCAAGGACAACCGCGGCCAACGCCAAAAAACCGTGGTCTTGGTCAAGATGGCAGGTGCGAACGGTCAGCTCCGTGGCCATGACCGCATAGGTGATCGTGACCGGACCGCCGTCGGGATCGGCATCGAGACACCAACTGGTCGGGTCAATCCGCGTGACGGGCAGGACTTGCCCCTGCTGGTGGGCCTTGAAGCCCTCAAGCTGTTTGACGTAGTCGCGGATCAGGTACGAGCCCGGGGTCCAACCCGGAAGCGAAACCCGCTGGTTCCGTTGGGGAGCCTCAAAACGGAGCTGGACGCCCAAGAGATGACTCTGAGGGTTGCTCAGATCAAGTTGGACCTGAACCATTCCAGTCATCGTTGTCGCTTCAGCTAATCAATTCAACGCAAGCGCTGGAGAGCTCCGTGGCTGCCGTTTCCAGGGCCCGTAGGGCGGCGTAGGTCCGAGTGATCTGGCCCACAAGCTGCTGAAGCGAGTGGGAGCGGCCCAGCCGTTGCAGATCCCCGACAAGAGCCAGGCTGCCGTCGCGATGGCGGGTCCATCCCAACTGCTGTTCAGGGGTCACCTGAACCCAGAGGGTTACGGGTTCCCGTTGATCCGCAAACCCTTTCAGCTGCCCGCCCCAGTGGACCAGGTATCCGAGTTCCTCGAGGGACTGAGCGAGGAGTCGCTCGTCCTGGAGGACCGTTGGCAGGATGGAGAGATGGGACATGGCCAGGACTCCACTTTTTCCGACCCTAGCGGGGGTGAACTGGCCGTCCAGTGGCCATTGCCACCAGCGCAGCCCATCACCACCGAGCGACGCCTGCGCCTGGGGGTGATGGCCTCCGGATCCGGGAGCAACTTCGAGGCCCTGGTTCAGGCCTGCCAAACGGGTCACCTAAGCGCCGAGGTGGAGCTGTTGATCGTCAACAATCCGAACGCCGGGGCGCTTGAGCGAGCCAAGCGGCTCGGGATTCCATCCCTGGTGCTGGACCATCGGCTCTATGGCTCGAGGCAGGAGCTGGATCAGGCGCTCGTGGCCCGCTTCAAAGCGGCCCAGGTGGACCTGGTGGTGATGGCCGGTTGGATGCGGATTGTGACCGACACGTTGATTCAGGCCTACCCCGAGCGGCTGATCAACATCCACCCATCGCTGTTACCCAGCTTTCGAGGAGCCAAGGCCATCCGCCAAGCCCTTGAGGCTGGTGTCACGTTGACCGGCTGCACGGCCCACCTCGTGGAATTGGAGGTGGACAGCGGGCAGGTACTGGTTCAGGCGGCGGTGCCGGTGCTGACAGGGGACAGCGAGGAGAGTCTCTCGGAGCGCATTCACCGTCAAGAGCACCGCATCCTGCCCCTATCCGTGCAGATCGCAGCCAAACGGATCGGCCTTCTTGATCAGGGGTAGAAGGGCAGCAGGGGAAGCCCGGTTTCTGCGGGCAAACCGGCCATCAGATTGAGGCACTGGACCCCCTGTCCAGCCTGACCTTTGACCATGTTGTCAATGGCACTCATCACGATCAGCTGCCCGGTGCGCTGGTCAACCTGAACCGAAAGCAGCGCCTTATTGGTTTGACGTACCCATTTGGTTGAGGGATACGTGCCGGCAGGCAGAACCTGAACGCAAGGAGCATGGCGATAGGCCGCCTCGAGAAGCGTCGTGCAGTCCTCAGCCGTCAGACCGGGATCGCGCAGACGGCCATAAACCGTCGCCAGAAGGCCGCGCACCATCGGTGTCAAATGCGGCGTGAACTGCAACTGAATGCTGGTTCCTGCCGCACGACCGCAGAGCTGCTCGATCTCGCTGGTGTGGCGGTGACCGACGACGCCGTAGGGGGAGATGCCTTCAGAGGCTTCTGCGAGCAGCAGATGTTCCTTCGCCGCCCGTCCGCCGCCACTCGTACCTGTTTTGGCGTCGATGATGATCCCGCTGGTCTCGATCAGCCCCTGCTTCAAGAAGGGCGTCAACGCCAACAGACTCGCCGTCGGAAAACAACCAGGGGCCGCGACTAAGCGCGCCTGGGCGATCTTGTCCTGTTCCCATTCCACTAAGCCATAGACGGCTTCTTGGCAAAGGGAAGCGTCCTCGCGAGGGAACTCGCGGGCCTCTGAGGCATAGACCTCCTTCCACTGCTCCAAGGAGCTGTAGCGGTAGTCGGCCGAGAGATCCACCACCTTGACCCCCCGCTCGAGTAGCTCGGGCGCCAGCCGTGACGCCAAGCCGTTGGGCAGGCTCAACACCGCAAAGTCAGCCGCCTCGGCGATGGCATCCACCTGGGGGCTCTGCACCACGGGGTCACCCGGGAGGGGCAGGAACGGTGTGAGCTGACTCCAGCGCTTGCCACTGCTGCGTTCCCCGCCAAGGAAGCTGACGCTGAATTCGGGATGCCCCTGAAGCAGCCGCAGCGTCTGCAGACCGCCGTAGCCCGAGGCCCCGATCACGGCGACGCGCTGACTTGCCATGGCTTGCACAGGGGAACGACGAATCGTACCGGGCTCTATAAAAGTGTCAGTCCACCTGGCCGTAGGGCCCGCCTTCCCTGAACCAGCCCCTGACCCAGGACGCGTTTCGCTTCGATTCCATCGCGGACGGTCTGGCCGCGATCCGCAATGGCGAGATGGTCGTGGTGGTGGACGACGAAAACCGCGAAAACGAGGGGGATCTGATCTGCGCCGCTCAGTTCGCCACCCCTGAGCAGATCAATTTCATGGCCACCGAAGCTCGGGGCCTGATTTGCCTGGCCATGGAGGGGGAGCGGCTCGATGAGCTGGATCTACCCCTGATGGTTGATCGCAACACCGACAGCAACCAAACCGCCTTCACCGTCAGCGTGGATGCCGGCCCCGAGAACGGTGTCTCGACGGGGATCTCCGCAGAGGACCGGGCCCGGACCATTCAGGTGGCCATCCACCCAGACACCCGCCCGAACGACCTGAGGCGTCCGGGGCACATCTTTCCGCTTCGGGCCAAGCAGGGCGGCGTCCTCAAGCGGGCCGGACATACCGAGGCCGCCGTTGACCTGGCCCGAATGGCAGGGCTCTACCCAGCAGGCGTCATCTGCGAGATCCAGAACCCAGACGGGTCCATGGCCCGCTTCCCCCAACTGGCGGAGTACGCGCAGCGCCACGGTCTGCGCTTCATCAACATCGCCGATCTGATCCGCTACCGCCTCGATACCGAGCGTTTTGTACGGCGGCAGGCCGAAGCGATGTTGCCCAGCGCCTTTGGTCAATTCCGCGCGATTGGCTATCGCAATGAACTCGATGGATCCGACCACGTCGCCATCGTCAAAGGCAATCCGGAACAGTCCTCAGGTCCGGTCCTGGTGCGTGTTCACAGCGAATGTCTGACGGGCGATGCCTTCGGCTCCCTGCGCTGCGATTGCCGCCCGCAACTGGAGTCAGCCCTGCGGATGATCGAGGAGGCCGGCGAAGGCGTCGTGGTCTACCTGCGGCAAGAGGGGCGTGGGATCGGCTTGATCAACAAGCTGAAGGCCTATTCACTGCAGGACGGCGGCCTGGACACCGTCGAAGCCAATGAACGTCTGGGATTTCCCGCCGATCTGCGCAACTACGGCGTTGGAGCTCAGATCCTCAGTGATCTAGGGGTTCACCGCCTGAAGTTGATCACGAATAATCCGCGCAAAATTGCCGGTCTTGGGGGTTACGGCCTCGAAGTGGTCGATCGGGTCCCATTGGTCATGGATCCAGGCCAGCACAACGTCAATTACCTGCAAACCAAGCAGGCCAAATTGGGACACCTGATGGACACCGGGGCGAACCATGGCCCCGCCGCTGTCCTGGCCTGGAAGCCAAGCTCTGGCCATGACCAAGCGGTGAGCGCGACCCTTTTTCAAGAGCTCTCCAACTGGGCCGAACAGCAGGGTCTCGACCTGGAGCGCGAAGAGCACTCCCGGGTGCTGGCACTCATGGATCAACCGGAGCTCGCGGTCCTGGTCAGCGGGGGAACAGTCGAGTCACTGCATCAGATTCTGCAGACGATGTCGACGTGGCCCGAAACGCAAAGCGTGAGCCTGCTACTGGCCCCTGATGCCCAGCGCAGCTCGCACCCAAGCAACACCTTGGAGGCGCAGCGACGTCCCCTGCAGGAACTGCAGTCGGGTCATGCGGGCGTTCCCTTCGAAAGCGGAGCCCTGCTGCGCTGGTGTTAAGCGCAACAGGGCTCTGAGGGGATCGGTTGGAGGGGCTGTCCAGCAGCCCCAGCTCGATCAGCCTTGGATGGTGACCTTGTTGATCCGGCTGCCGTTTTTGAGGGCCAGCACCACGTCCATGTTTCCGGTGTGACCGAAGACGGTGTGGACGCCGTCGAGGTGGGGCTGGGCTTCGTGGCAGATGTAGAACTGCGAGCCACCGGTGTTCTTACCGGCGTGGGCCATGGCCAGGGTGCCGGCCTGGTGCTTCTGAGGATTGATCTCGCAATCGATTTGATAACCAGGGCCGCCGGTGCCGGCCATGCCACGGGCACCTTCACGGCTGTTCGGGCAACCACCCTGGGCCATGAAGCCGGGAATCACACGGTGAAAGGCCAGGCCGTCATAGAAGCCGTCCTTGGCCAGTTTCACGAAGTTGGCCACGGTGTTGGGCGCGTCGGCTTCGAACAGTTCCAGTTCGATCGTGCCGGCGTCGGTCTCCATCACGGCTTTGGTCACGGTCAGATCGTCAGCAAACCGTCTCAGTATGGGTGCTCCGGTAGAAGTGATGGGATCTGATTAGTGGTGATGTCCGTCCCCCATTCCGTTGACCTCAGCCAAGCCCGCCTTGGGGTCCTCGGCGGCAGCGGGCTCTACGCGATGGAGGGTCTGGAGGACATCCAAGAACTGAAGGTTGATACACCCTTTGGAGCCCCTTCGGATCAGCTGCGGCTTGGTCGCTTGGGCGGAATGGAGGTGGTCTTTCTGGCCCGCCATGGCCGTCATCACACCTTCCTGCCGACGGAAGTGCCCTACCGGGCCAACATCTGGGCGATGCGTTCCCTTGGTGTGCGCTGGATCCTCTCCCCCTCCGCGGTTGGCTCCCTGCAACAAGAGATCCCGCCCCTAGACATGGTGGTCCCGGATCAATTCATCGACCGCACGAAGGATCGCCCGAAGAGCTTCTTCGGCGAAGGCGCCGTGGCCCACGTCGCCTTGGCAGACCCCTTCTGCCCCAGCCTCAGCCGTCTCTTAGCGGATGTGGCCGACAGCCTGATGCCCGAGGGCCGCACCCTCCACCGCGGCGGCACCTACCTCTGCATGGAAGGACCAGCCTTCTCCACCCGCGCTGAATCAAATCTGTATCGCAGTTGGGGCTGTTCGGTGATCGGGATGACGAACCACACCGAGGCCCGGCTGGCCCGCGAGGCAGAAATCGCCTACGCCACCCTGGCGATGGCCACGGACTACGACTGTTGGTATGCCGACCACGACAGCGTGACCGTCGAGATGGTCATCGGCAATCTCAAGGCCAATGCTGCCCTGGCGACCCAGATCGTCAAAACCACGGCTGAACGGATCGCAGCCCTCAGGCCTGCAAGTACGGCCCACCTTGCACTCCAAGATGCACTGATGACTCCAGCTGATCAGGTTCCTGCGGCCACCCGGCGGAAACTCAATCTGTTCACCGAGCGCTACTGGGGGGCCTTCACCGGCTAAGCGCCGAGGGCCTGCCGCAGATTCCCGCCGCACTGATCCAGCAGCTGGCGGGCTGCGGTGAGCTCGAGGGAGCGCCGGGCCATCACAAGGGCAAGCTTCACAGAGCCCCCACTGGCTTCAAGCAGGGCTCGGCCTTGGTCCCGGCTAACACCAGCCAGGTCGGCCAAAATCCTTAGGGCCCGGTCTTCGAGTTTGCTGTTGGTGACCGCCACGTCGACCATGCGGTTGCCGTAGACCTTCCCGAGGCGAACCATTACGCCTGTACTCAGGATGTTGAGCGCCATCTTCGTGGCCGTCCCGGCCTTGAGACGGGTGGAGCCTGTCAGAACCTCCGGCCCGGTGATCAAGCGAATGTCGATGGCGCAGGGCATGGGGACCTGCTCGGCAGGAACGCAGGCCATGGCGATCGCTAGGGCACCGATGGAGTTGGCGTACCGGAGCGCACCATGGACATAGGGCGTGGTCCCGCCAGCAGCAATGCCCACCAGAGCATCGAGGGGGCCAAAATTCCGCTCCTCCAGATCCGCCTGGCCGGCTTCAAAACGATCCTCAAGCCCCTCGGAACTGCGCAGCAATGCGGGGCTGCCTCCCGCCAAGACCCCCTGAACCAGTTCCGGCGAGCTGCAAAACGTGGGAGGACACTCGGCCGCATCCAATACGCCGAGACGCCCGGAGGTGCCTGCCCCTAGGTAGAACAAACGCCCACCGGCCTGAAGGCGCTGGGCGATGGCTTCAATCGCCTGAGCCAACGCAGCCGAGGCACCCGCAACGGCGTCCTGGGGTTTGCGATCCTCTGCCACAAACACCGCAACGAGCTCCTCGGTGCTGAGGGCATCCAAGTCCGTACTCGCGGGATTGACCTGTTCGGTCAACAGATGACCCCGCTGAACGTCCTCGAACGAGGCAGAACTCACAGCAATCCCTCGAGGCGGCGGCGGAAGTCCTCCAGCTCACTGTTGCCGGTGCTGATGGGCTCCTCCGCCGGTGCGGCAGGTGCTTCTGCGGTTTGAGTGGCCTCCTGACCGGGCTCGGGCTGCTCCCGCCAGGTGGTCACATCCATATTTTTTTCGGGGGGCGCGATCAGCAGGCGTTCTTCGGCGGTCTGGGGCAGAAAACCACTCGGAACAAAGCGGGCCTCGTAACCGGCGCTGGCGCAGAACTCCTCCATCTCGCGCCGATCAATCGCGTCCACCGTGGGCATCGGGAAGTCCTGCGCTTCCAGCAAGCCGGCGTAGCGCTCCGCATCATCGCGATCCTCAAAGAGGAGAACCACGGTGGAGCCATTCAGTTCCAGCGAGTGGATGCCCTCGTTCTCGCTGCCAGCGTCAAAGAGCAGAACGTGAACCGACATCACAAACGCACGGGTCGAACCGCAGTCTCTCACTGATTGACCGCGCGATCACGGCCTCCATCGATTTCCTCAGCGAGCTGTTGCAGCCTTCGATAGAGGGCTTCTTCGGCCTCGGTCAGCCCCTGCGGGACAACCAGACGGATCTCGACCAGCTGATCTCCCCGTTGCTCGAAGCGGCTCAAACCTCGCGCGCGCAAACGCAGCAAGCGGCCGCTTGAGGATCCAGGTGGAATGCGCAGCTGCACCGGACCATCCAGGGTGGGCACGACGGCGGTGCAACCCAAGGCCCCCTCTGCAGGGGAGAGCTCTAGTTGGTAGTGAACCCGCAAGCCATCAATGCGTAAGCCGTCGTCCGTGCGGACGCGCAACTGCAAAAAATGGTCCCGGCCACCGGGAGCTACACCAGCCAAGCGCAGCCGCCAGCCATCTCCCGCCATGGCTGGCGTCCAAACCTCGATGGCCGTCCCGTCCGGGAGTTCCAGCTCGATGCGCACACCCTCTAGCGCCTGCTCCGGCGTGAGATCGACCACCGATTCGAGCTCTTCGCTCGCCACCACAGGGGGCGGGGGCGGGGGCACCGGAGGCGTCACGCCTCCCGGTGGATCCTCGTCATACGGACCCTCATCAGCGTCGTACTGGGCTGGACGTCGCGTCTCCCGGTGGAAAAGCACGTCCAGGTAGTCCTCAAAGTCGGGGAACCCGGTTGCGAAAGGATCCAGGCCCGCTGCAGCCGCTGCGACTTCATCGAGACCGGCTTCCCATTGCTGGCGCCTCTGGGGGTCGCTGAGAACGGCGTAGGCCTCGTTAACCGCCTTGAACTGTTCCTCGGCATGGGGATCATCCCCATTGAGGTCCGGGTGCCAACGCCGGGCTTGCTGACGAAAAGCCCGCTTTAACGAGGAGGCATCAGCCCCTGGATCAAGGCCGAGGACGGCCCAATGGTTGATGCTGCCCGCCTCGGACATCACAGGACTCACCTCCGTCAGTCCTCAGCCCAAGGATCTCCCTCATAGGAGCCGTGATCGGGGGTGGTCGGTGTCACCGCCTTTGGAAGGGGTGGAGCATTCCGCTCGACGACGCGGTCGTCGCGAGGTTGCTCAACAGCTGCCTCGTACCGGTCGTCGTAGCGCACTTCATCAAGGCGAGGGGCATCAACGCGATCGGGGTAGCGATCGAAATCTCCGTAGCGTGGGGTTGGTTCGAACTCCCGTTCGCTGCGGCGGTACGAATC
>JAAZUZ010000042.1 GCA_018623875.1 Synechococcus sp. HW_metabat.21 | reverse complement strand
GATCTTTTTGAGGACGGCCAGCACCGGGGTGTAGGGCGCAAAGCTGACGATCAGGTGCTTCTCGGCCATGGAGGCGAGGTGGCGCACCATCTCCTCGGCCGGTTCCTGGGGGTAGTGGATGAAGACATCCAGGCAGACCACGGTGTCGTAGCGACCGCTGAGGCTCTCGAGGTCAGAAGCCAAGTAGGTGACCTGCCCGGGGGCGATGCCGGCCTCGTTGGCCCGGCGCTCCGCTTCTTGGACCATGGCCTCGGAGAGGTCAGAGGCGGCGATGGAGCCGGCCCCGAGCTGGGCCAGGGGCAGGGTCAAGCTGCCGACGCCGCAGCCGGCATCACAGAAGCTGCGGCCGCCCAGGTTCCCCTGCTCCTGAAGCCAGGCCAGCACGTTGTCGACGGTCTTTTGGTGGCCGATGCGAATGTTCCGCTGCACCTTGTTGACGTCGCTGGATTCGCTGTAGATGCGGTTCCAGCGGTCGAAACCGGTGGTTTCGAAATAGCCCTTGACCTCTTGCTTCTCGGCCTGCTTGTCCGCGGCCTTGTCGTTGAGGAGCTGATCGGCGGGCATTCGGCGCAGGGGGGAGGTGGGGCGGATCCTATTCAGGCGGCCCGGCTCCAGCGCAGGTCAGGACTGGCTCCCGTCCAACGCAGGGTTTCGCCGAGGGGCAGCCCCTGGAGTTGCTGCGGCACCCGGGACGCCCCACCCAGCAGACGCCGGGGCAGGACGGTGGCCGCGGCGATGGCGCGATCCGCATCACCGCTCCAGCGGGCTAACCGTTTGACCCCCTCGAGCAGCGGCAGGGTGACCCCGGCCAAGGTGCCGTCCTCGAGCCGGCAACTCCCCTGCTCGACGATCAGCGTGCGTTCATCCCAGCGGTGCAGTCCGTCGGCCAGGCCATAGGGGGCCAGAGCATCACTGACCAGCACGACCTGATCGGGCGCCAGCCGCTGCAGCAGGACCGCCATGGTGGGATCCACATGGACCCCATCGGCGATTAAGCCGAGCGTGATGTCGCCGCGCCGGGCCGCCGCGCCGATCGGACCGGGACTGCGGTGCTGGAGTCCCGCCATTGCGTTGAAGCTGTGGGTCAACAGTCCGACCCCCTGGTCGAAGGCGCGGCTGGCCTGCTCTGCGGTGGCTTCGCTGTGCCCCAGGCTGACCAGGATGCCCCGAGCGCGCAGGGCGGCGATGACCGCCTCGGCCCCCGGCAGCTCCGGCGCCAGAGTCACCAGGGCGATCTCCGCTTCGTGGCCGCCGATGCGCGCCTCCAGGGCCTCCAGGCTCGGCGTCGCCAGGTGTTCGGCCGGGTGGGCACCCCGTTTGCCATGGGCGAGGAAGGGCCCCTCCAGATGGGCGCCGAGCAGGCGGCAGCGGCCGCTGCGGTGTTGCAGGCGTGCCTGCTGCAGCACCTCCAGAGCTTCGCGCAGCGGTGCGACCGCGCAGGTCACGAGGGTCGGGCTGATGGCTTCGACCCCGTCCCGCCAGAGCAGCTCCAGCAGCTCCAGCAGGGTCGGGAGATCGCTGGGCTGCAGTTCGGGGAAGGCCAGGCCCAAGCCGCCGTTGATCTGCCAGTCGATCCCGGCGGGACTCAGCCAGTCCCCCTGCCAGTGCTCACCGGCTGCGGCACTGCCCGGGGGCATGGGCTGGATGCTCGCGATCCGCTCCTGGGCTAGGCCGATGCGCCAGAGCCCTGGCTCTCCAGGCAGGCGAACGTGGCTCAGCCAGCGCATTCGATGCGAGAACGGAACCATGTCATCCTCGCTGCGAAAGCTGAAACGTGCCGATGTCTGACGCTGCGCTGGTGGCTGTGGTGATGGGGAGCGACTCCGACCTGCCCACCATGCAGCCCGCCGTTGAGATGCTCCAGCGGCTGGGGGTAGAGGCGGAGGTTCGGGTGCTCTCGGCCCACCGCACGCCACTGGAGATGGTGGAGTTCGCCCAAGCCGCCGCTGGCCGCGGCTTCAAGGTGATCATCGCGGGGGCCGGCGGCGCCGCCCACCTGCCGGGGATGGTTGCCTCCTTGACGGTTTTGCCCGTGATCGGCGTGCCGGTCCAGACCCGGGCCCTCTCCGGCGTGGATTCCCTGCACTCGATCGTGCAGATGCCGGCCGGAATCCCGGTGGCCACCGTGGCCATTGGCAATGGCGCTAACGCTGGCCTGCTGGCGGCTCAGATCCTGGCGACGGCTGACTCCGCCCTCGCGGCCCGCTTGGCGGAGTATCGCCAGTCCCTCCACGATCAGGTGGCCGCCAAGGACGCCCGCTTGCTGGAGCTGGGCAGTGCCGCTTACTTGGCACAGATGTGATTGGTTGAGGCGGTGTTGGGGTGACCCATGCTTGAGCGTCTGGTTCTGCCGCCCTGGTTGCGCCTGAGCCTGGCGCTGCCCCTCTTGGCTTTGAACCTCTGGGTGCTGCGGCAGTTGCTGTTGCCGCTCGCCCCCTTCCCGGCGCTCTTCGTCGGGGCGGCGTTGATTGCCTTTTTGCTGGACCTGCCCACCCGCTGGTTGGCCCGCCGTGGGCTGCCCCGGGGCTTGGCGGTGTTCTTGGTCGTGGGCCTGTCCTTGACCCTCTTGGTCTTGGCGGCCCTCTGGTTGGTGCCGCGGCTGATCGAGCAGCTCGGGGAGCTGATCAACTCCTTGCCGTCGTGGTTGGTGGAGGCGGAGGCCCTGCTGGATCGCCTGGAGATCTGGGCCGCCGATCGCGGTCTACCCACGGAATTCACCGACCTGAGCAGCACCCTCTTTGCCCGGGCGAGCCAGCTCGCGAGTCAACTCAGCCAACGGGCCCTGGGGATCCTGGGGGCCACGGTGGGGCTCACGGTCAACATCGTGATCGTGGCCGTTTTGGCCCTGTTTCTGTTGCTGGGGGGCGACCCGATCGTGGCGGGCCTGGCCCGCTGGTTGCCGGATGGCACCCGGGAGTTGGTCACCGGCACCTTGAACCGCACCTTCCGCGGCTACTTCGCCGGCCAGGTCCTGTTGGCCTTGATCCTCAGCGCCCTGCAGATCGTGGTCTTCACCCTGCTGGGAATTCCCTATGGGGTGCTGTTTGCGGTGGCGATTGGCTTCACCACCCTGGTCCCCTACGCCAGTGCCCTGACCATCGTTCTGGTGAGCGTTCTGCTCGCCTTGGAAGATCCCCGCACCGGCATTGAGGTTCTGGCGGCGGCCATCAGCGTCGGCCAGCTGGTGGACCAGGTGATCCAGCCGCGCTTGATGGGCAGCATTGTTGGCCTGCAGCCCGCTTGGCTGCTGGTTGCGTTGCCCATCGGCGCCCGCGTGGGCAGCCTGATGGGCTTCGGCGATTTGCTCGGCTTGCTGCTGGCGGTTCCGGTCGCCAGCTGCCTGAAAACCTTTCTGGATGCCTGGGGGCAGCAGCCTGCCCCCGAGGCGATCACTGAGGAATCACGCCCGCTTCGCGCAGGTGGTTGATCACCACCTCCACGCAGGCCTCCAGGCTTTGGCTGCCGGTGTCCACCCGCAGTTCGGGGTTCTCCGGTGCTTCGTAGGGGCTTGAGATGCCGGTGAATTCCTTGATCTCCCCGGCGCGCGCTTTGGCGTAGAGGCCTTTGGTGTCCCGCTCTTCGCAGACGCTCAGGTCGGCGGCGCAGTGGATCTCCACAAAGTCGCCGCCCTCCACCAGGGCCCGGGCCCGATCGCGGTCGGCCTTGAAGGGGGAGACGAAGGCGGTCAGCACCACCACGCCGGCATCCAGGAACAACTTGCTCACCTCGCCAATCCGGCGGATGTTCTCCTCGCGATCCGCATCGGAGAAGCCCAGGTCCTTGCAGAGCCCATGACGGATGTTGTCGCCATCCAGCACGTAGCAGGCCAGGCCGCGCTCGAAGAGGGCCTGGTTGACCGCGTTGGCGAGGGTGCTCTTGCCGGAGCCGCTCAGGCCGGTGAACCAGAGGATGGCGCTGCGATGACCACGCTGCTCAGCGCGGGCCGCGCGATCCACCGAGGCGTGATGCCAGGCGATGTTGGTGGAGGCGCCCTTGTTGGTGAGCTCTCCGTAGGTGGGGGATGCGGTCATGGCGGGCCTGGGGAGCGACGTCGGGCCATTCTCCCCGCTGGCTGGTCCAACCCTCAGCCGCCGGCTTGCTTGGGCCGATACCCCGCCTTCTCCAGGGCGGCGAGGGCGGCGGCCACCTGATCCCCCTGCAGTTCGATGACGCCGGCCTTGACGGTCCCGCCGGTGCCGGCCGCCGCCTTGAGCTGTTTCAACAGCGCCTTGAGCTCGCTCTCTGCCGCCTCGAGACCGGTGATGGCCGTCACCATCTTTCCGCCCTTGCCCGCCTTGGTGCGCTGCACCCGCACCCGCTGCTGGGCCTTGGGGGTCGATGCCGCAGGGCCGCCGCTGGCCCGCTCCAGGCTTTCAGGACGTGTGAATTCTTGCCAGCCACCCTTCGGCATCGCTGTGGATGTGTCTTGGTTCCAGTTCAGCGCAACGGAGGTCAGCCCTGGATTTGCCGGCCGTTCAAGACGGGCCAGTCCTGCGCCCACCGCCAGTTCCTACCCTGGGCTGAATCCGCGCGCTCCTGGTGACCAGCACCGTTCCTTCGATGACGTCGGCCCAGGGCGCCCCCGACCCGGCGGAACTGGCCCGTGAGTCCAGGCCCAACAGCATGGGTCGCTACGGCCAGTTCGGTGGTCAGTACGTCCCCGAGACCCTGATTCCCGCCCTGGCGGAACTGGAGCAGGCCGCTGCGGAAGCCTGGAAGGATCCCGCCTTCACCGACCGGCTCAACCATCTGCTGCGCACCTACGTCGGCCGGCCGAACCCCCTCTATGAAGCGGAGCGGCTCAGCGAGCACTACCGCCGCGCCGAGGGCGGCCCGCGCATTTGGCTGAAGCGCGAGGACCTGAACCACACCGGCGCCCACAAGATCAACAACGCCCTCGGGCAGGCGCTCTTGGCCCTGCGGATGGGCAAGAAGCGGATCATTGCTGAAACCGGTGCCGGTCAGCACGGTGTGGCCACGGCCACGGTTTGTGCCCGCTTTGGCCTCGAGTGCGTCGTCTACATGGGCGCCGAGGACATGCGCCGCCAGGCCCTGAACGTGTTCCGGATGCGCCTGCTCGGGGCCACGGTTCAGCCTGTGACGGCCGGCACAGCCACGTTGAAGGACGCCACCAGTGAGGCGATCCGCGACTGGGTGACCAATGTCGAGACCACCCACTACATCCTGGGCTCCGTGGCGGGTCCCCATCCCTTCCCGATGTTGGTGCGCGACTTCCACGCCGTGATCGGTGAGGAAACCAAGCGCCAGTGCCATGAGGCCTTTGGCCGCAACCCCGATGTGTTGGTGGCCTGTGTGGGCGGAGGCTCCAATGCCATGGGTCTGTTCCATCCCTTTGTCCCCGACACCAACGTCCGCTTGATCGGTGTCGAGGCCGCCGGCGACGGTGTTCCGACGGGCCGTCACGCCGCGACCATCACCGAAGGCCGTGTGGGTGTGCTCCACGGCGCCATGAGCCTGCTGCTGCAGGACAACGAGGGGCAGGTTCAAGAGGCCCACTCCATCAGTGCTGGCCTGGACTATCCCGGTGTGGGTCCCGAGCACAGCTACCTCAAGACCATCGGCCGGGCCGAGTACGGCGCTGTGACGGATGCGGAGGCCCTGGACGCCCTGCAGCTGCTCTGTCAGCTCGAGGGCATCATTCCCGCCTTGGAGACGGCCCACGCCTTTGCCTGGCTCGACAAGCTCTGCCCGACCCTGGCCCCTGGCACGGAGGTGGTCCTGAACCTTTCCGGTCGCGGCGACAAGGACGTCAACACCGTGGCCGATCGCCTCGGCAGCGCCCTCAGCTGAGCAGGCGCTCGAGATAACCCGCGACGCCCTCCACCGCTGAGCGAGCGGTGGAATAGGCCATCCGCATCGGACCGATCAGGGCCACCTGGCCGCTGGCCCCGGTGCGGCTGCCATAGCTGGCCTGCACCACGGCGCAGTGCTGCAGGGCGGGGTGGGGATGCTCTGAGCCAATCCAGACCCCACCGTTGCCGCTGGCGGCCTCGCTTTGCAGGACCTGCTGCGGCTCGAGCTCCACGAGCTGCAGCAGTGGCTTCAGGCTGGAGCTGCTTTGGAACTCCGGTTGCCCAAGCAGTCCCGCCACCCCGAGGCTCACCGCCCCTTCACCGCTGCCGCCCCGGGCCAGGCTGTGGCTGCTCAGCCCCTGGCGCAGGAGTTCGCCGCTGCTGCCCAGCTGGCTCGGCAGGGCCTTCCAGTTCAGGCGGCCGGCACCACCGCGCAGTTGATCGCTCGCCCAGCGCTCCAGGGCTGGCACCTGGGCCCCGAGTTCCTCGGGCATCCGCAGGTTCAAGCAGCTGGCTGCCGCCCCCTTTTCCACGAGCAGCACCAGCAGCCGGTCGTCGCTGGGCACCAGGCGGAGTGTCTCGAGACTGCCGCCGAGCTCCTGGGGCCGCGTGATCAGGCTCATCAAGCCCGTGAGATCCGCAAGGCGGCGCGCGAGTTGCAGCAGCAGGTCATCCAGCGCCGCCCACTGGAGACTCAGTCCCGTGAGTTCGCGGCTGAGTTGGTTGGCGGCGGCCCCGGGGGCGGGCAGCAGGCAGTCCACGTAGTGGCGATAGCCCAGTTGGCTCGGGACACGGCCGGCGGAGGTGTGCGGTTGGGTCAGCAGTCCGCGCTGCTCCAGGGCTCCCATCGCGGAGCGCACCGTGGCGGGGCTCGCCTTCAGGCCGAAGCGCCGCACCAAGGTTTGGCTGCCGACGGGCTCCGTGGTGTCGACGTAGTGCTGCACCGTCGCCTGAAGCACCTCCTGTTGCCGGCGGGGCAGGGGCTGCAAAACGGTGCATCAGAGCCGCTGGGCGGATGCTACGGGGCCTAAACGCTGGCGCGGGCTGAATGGAGGAAAAAGCGGCGGTAGTCCGGGTCCTGATCCAGCAAATCCAGGAAACGATCGCGGTCGAGCCGCAGCAGCAGACCATCCCCCCGTGCCCGCACCGTGACGGCCCGCGGTTGGTCCTCGATCAGGCCGGCATCGCCGAAGAAGTCCCCCTCTTCCACCAGCCCCTGCTTGATCGGAATCCCGCCCCAGAGGTCGTCTTGCAGCACCTCCAAGGTGCCGGCCACCACGACGTAGAAGGCATCCGGTGCGTCCCCTTCGCGGAAGACCTCTTCGCCATGGCGGACGCGGTCGCTGACAAATTCCGCAGCCAGCCAGCGCAGCAACTTCGGATCCACTCCGTGGAAGAGGGGGATCGTGGCCAGGCGCTCGGGCGTGATCCGCACCCGTTGCGAGAGGTTGAAGCCGCTCATCTGGCGATGCCAGAAGGACGCATAGAGCCCGCCCGCGGCTAAAAGGTCGTTGTGGTGCCCGAGCTCGACCACCTGGCCGCGATCGATCACGGCGATCTGATCCATGGCCGCAGCCGCCCGCAGCCGGTGCAGGACGGAGACCACCGTGCGGCCCGCGCTGAGCCGGCGCAGGGTGGCGTTGATCGCCTCTTCGGTGTTGGGGTCGAGGGCGCTGGTGGCCTCATCCAGCAGGAGCAGCCTCGGGTTGCGCACGATGGCCCGGGCGATGGCGATCCGTTGTTTCTGGCCGCCGGAGAGACGACCGCCGCCGGAGCCCACGGGGGTCTGTAATCCGTTCGGCAGGGTCTCGATGAGGTCCCCCAGCTCTGCGGCTAAGGCCGCCTCCAGCACCTCCTGATCGCTGGCCTCGAGGCGGCCCAGCCTGATGTTGTCGGCGATGGAGAGATCAAAGAGCACCGTCTCTTGGGGCACCAAGGCCACCTGCTCCAGCCATTGACCGCGGTCGGTCTCGCTGAGGGGAATCCCATCGACCCGCAGACAGCCGCGTTGCGGCTCGATCTGCCGCAGCAGCAGCCGCAGCACCGTGCTTTTCCCGCCTCCGCTGGGGCCCACCAGGGCGAGGGAGCTGTTGGCGGGGATGGTCAAGTTGAACTGACTCAGCCCGCCGCCACCGGGGTAGCGGAACTGCACCTGCTCGATGGCCAGCTGTTGCCGCAGGTCCGGGGGACTGGGCTCAATCCCCCGGGCCACCGCCGGCCGTTGCTCGGAACGCCCTGCTGCCGGCAACGCCTGTTCCAGCAGGTTCAGGGCGGTCGTGGCGGCCTGTAGCGGCAGTAGGGAGGCCCCCAGTTGCCACATGCCACTGACCATGGCCGTGGCAATTCCCAGGGCCGAGACCAGTTGCCCGACCGTGAGTTGTTGCTCCAGCACCAGCCAGGTGCCAAGGGCGAACACGCTCACCAAGGTGAGCATCGCGGAGGCGGTCAGGGCGGCCTGCTGGAGGCCCGACATCGCCCCGACCCGCTGGGCCCAGCGCATCAACTCCCGGTTGCGTCGATTGAATTCCGAACGGGTGGGACTGCGGAGCCCAAAGAGATCCACAAGCTCCCGGCTGCGCAGGCGTTCGCTGGCGTAACTGAGCAGCCGGCCGGCCTGCTCGACCCGTCCCTCTTCCCGCCGGGCCAGGGCCGGGGTGAAGGCCACCTGGCTCACCAGTAGCAGCGGGGTGAGAACGATCGCCACCAGGGCGAGCCGCCAGTCGCTGGTGAACAGCAGCAGCACCCCCAGCAACAGCTGGGCGACGGTCCAAGTGAACAGCGGCAGCTGGCTGACCACCACGTTCTCGAGGGTGGGGATCTGCAGGGCCAGCAGGCTTTGCTCGCTGCCTTCGGTGCTGCCGTCGCTGGGGTTGGGTTGCTCCAGGAGGTGCCCGAACAGCCGCTGGCGAAAGCTCGTCCCCAGTTGGCTTCCCAGGGCGGCAAACAAACGGATGGAGAGGCCATTGCAGGCCACCGCCACCAGCAGCCAGGCGCAGGGCAGCAGGACGAGCAACGCCACGGGCGGGCCGCCGCTGGCTTGATCAATGACCTGGTCGATGACCAGCTGCAGCAGCACCGGTATCCCGACCATCAGCAGCGGGTCTGGGAGGACCGTGAGGATGGCGAAGACCGCCTTCAGCCGCTGGTTGCCGAAGTAGCGCCACAGTCTGAGGGGCAGCAGCAGCGGAAACATCGGCCGGCTCAACCAGCCAACCGATAGCAAGCAGCTGCAGTTTTGACCGCTTAGTAGCGGGGCACGCTGGGGTCGGCGGAGACACTCCAGGCGTCAATGCCCCCCTGCAGGTTCAGGACCTGCTCGTAGCCCTGGGCCTCCATCAGCCAGCAGGCGAATTGCCAGCTGCGAATGCCGGCATGGCAGAGCACGACCACCGGTACGTCTCGGTTGATCAGGCTTGAGATCTGCTCAATCCAGGTCTCCGATTGGCTCAAGGGGAGATGGATGACGGGTTGCTGGAGCCGCGCGAGGTCCAGCTCCATGGCTTCCCGCACATCCACCAGTTGCAGCGCTTCTTCGGCATCCAGACGGCGCTTCAGTTCGCTGGCGCTAATGCTGATCGGACTTGCCATCGCTGAACCCTACCGACGGCAACGGGGGTGCCAAAGATCGCCTTGATGCATAAAGATGAGGCCAATCCTGTAGGCAACGCATGAAGGCCCGCCCCTTCTTGGCGGCACTGCTGGCGGTGGCGTTGGCGATGCTGAGCTTTGGCTTGGCGGGCTGGTGGCTGCTGCTGCAGCGCAGTCCCCTCGCGTTGCAACACCAGGCCCTCTCGATGCCGCTGGCGGCCCGCTTCGTCCCCAGGACCGCGCCCCTCAGCCTGCACTGGCTCGTCGGTCCGGATCAGCCCGCCGCCTACGCCCGGGCCGTCGCCCCTCCGCGGCAGCGCCGCCAGGCCGCCGCCGCCGCCGATCGCCTGCGTGATGGGGCGTTTGCCGCCGCTGGCCTGGACTACTCCTCAGAACTCTCCCCCTGGCTTGGGGATGAAAGCAGTTTCGCTCTGCTGACCCCACCTGGTCGCGAGGAGGCTCCCGGTTGGGTCTTGGCCCTGCGCAGCCGTGACAACGAAGGGGCCCGTCGCTTCCTGCAGCGCTTCTGGCAGACCCGCAGCCTGGCGGGCACCGATCTGCAGATCACGAGCTATCGCGGCATGGGCCTGATCAGCGGCCGTGGGGCGCTGTTGGGGCAGGACCCCCACCCCCTGGCTACGGCGCTGATTAACGACGACTTGGTCTTGATCGCCTCCGGTCGCGGTGTGCTCGAGCAGGCGCTCGATGTCTCCCAAATCGATGAACTGAATCAGGCGGCCAGCGCTCCCCTGCAGAAAGCCATCCAACGGCTGGGCGAGGGGGTGGCGCTGCTGACAGCCCGGCCCGAAGCGATGGAGCAGTGGCTGGGCTTGCCGGTTGGCGAGGACTCGGCCGCCGTTGAATTGGTGCTGGGGCTGACCCCGCAGGGATCTGGGCTTCAGGTCGATGGCCTGGCCCAGCTGCGGGAGGCCCTGCCCAGCCTGGGCCCGGTGAACAGCGAGCTGCTGCGCCAGGTTCAGGTGGCAGCCGACAGCTTGGCCCTCCTCACCAATCCGGCTCAACTGCTCGCTGATCAGGACACCAAGGGTTGGAGCAGCCTGCTGGGTCCAGCCCTGAGCCAGGCGCTGCAACGGGAAAATGGACCCCTGCCGGCCCTGGTCGCCGGGGCGGATTCCGGCCCCCTGCTCTGGGCCCACCAGGGTGAAGGTTGGTTGCTCGGCACCCGCGGAGATCGCCCCGCGGCGGAGACCCTGCAGCCGGCCCTGGAGGCCGATGGGTACAGCGCGTCTCCCCTGGAGAGCCGCGGTCAGACCCTCCAGGCTTGGACGCGACTGGAGTCGAAGCCCGTGAAGGGCAATCCCGATCAGCTTCAGGCGCAGTTGGCTGGCGCCCGCGCGAGCCAAGGGGGCGTGGCCTGGTGGGGGCAGGGATTGGCGATCCTGAACCAGCAGCACGAAGGCCGTCGTTCGCCCCAAGAGCGCCTCGATCAACTGGAGCTCTTGGGTTCCCCCCAGGCGCCGTTCCAGTGGTCGATGGATGCCCAGGTGGCCCAGGGGCTTTTGAGCCACTGGAAGCCCTGGCGTCTGCTGGGGACCCTCTCGAGCTCCTCCCTGACCCCGATGGTGGATGGGGCTGCGTTGAGCCTGGAGCCCGACGGCACGGAGCAACGCAGCCTGCGGCTTCGGGCGCTTTTGCAACTGCACTCCTGACCATGGCGAGCCGCAAATGCGAGCTGCTGTTGGTGCGTCACGGCATCGCGGAAGAGCGCAGTGAGGACCTCGATGACGCCCAGCGCAGCCTGACGCTGGAGGGCCGCGAGCGCACGAGCCAGCAGCTGGAGCGTCTGCTGGAGTTGGACTTGGCCTGCGACCTGGTGCTGAGCAGTCCGCTTGTACGGGCTCGCCAGACCGCCGAGTTGATCGTGAGTGCAGGCTTGGCGCCTGAATTGGAGTTGGCAGCGGCCTTGGCGCCCCTGGCGGATCCCCTGCCCCTGCTGGAGCGCTGGCTTGGGCCCCTCTCCCCGCGGCCCGGTTGGAAGCGCTTGGCGCTGGTGGGCCATGAACCAGATCTGAGCACCCTGGCGGCCCTCTTGATCGGTGTACCCATGGCCCGTGCCCCCCAGGCGATTCGGCTCAAGAAAGCGGGGGCCTTGCTGTTGCAATGGCCTGCGGCACCGGCGGCGGAGTTGCTGGGCTCGGCCCGTTTGGAGATGGTTCTGCCTCCGCGCGTGTTGCTTGGTCGACGACAGTCCCGAAGCCAGGGCGCGCCTTAGGTTGCGGTTGAAGCAACCCCGATCCCATGGCTGAGGAGGCAACCCCAACAGCAGTGACTCCGGCGTATCGCCCGGGTCTG
>JAAZUZ010000183.1 GCA_018623875.1 Synechococcus sp. HW_metabat.21 | reverse complement strand
GCAGTTGCTGATGTTCTTTTTCAAGCGACCGCTGCGGCCCCTGCCCAAGCAAATTCCAGCGGCAGAGACCAAGAAAGACCCGTAGGGTGGCCCGGTCTATCGCCTTGTGTCGTGACCGACTCCGCCGCCCAGACCCCCCCCGTTCTGACCTTTGAGGGGAAGCGCTACGACCTCAACGCCCTGCCTGAGGAAGTCAAGGAGTTGGTACGCGGCATGCAGGTTGCCGACGCCCAACTGCGCATGCACGAAGACACCTTGAAGGTGCTCGCCGTCGGCCGTCAATCCATGGCGATGCAGCTCAACGACAAGCTGCAGGGCGTCACTCCGATGGCCGACTGATCAAGCGACCGGCAAGCCGCTCTCGTTGAAGATCCCCGCGAAGAGAACCGAGCTGAGATAACGCTCGCCGGAGTCAGGGAGAACCACGACGATCGTCTTGCCGGCATTGGCTGGATCCTTTGCCAAGCGCAGGGCTGCCACGGTGGCGGCCCCGCAGCTGATGCCCGCCAGGATCCCCTCCTCTTTGGCGAGGCGGCGAGCCATCTCGACGGCCTCGTCATCCCCAACCTGCTCCACCGAATCGACCATGGCCAGGTCGAGGTTGCCGGGCACGAAGCCCGCGCCGATCCCCTGAATCTTGTGGGGTCCGGGCTGGAGCGCTTGACCACCTTTGGTCTGGCTGATCACCGGGCTGTTGATCGGCTCAACGGCAACCGTGTGCAGCGGCTTCTCCAGGGTGTTCTTGATGTAGCGGCTCACACCCGTCAAGGTGCCGCCGGTGCCGACGCCAGAGACAAAGACGTCGACGTTGCCGTCGGTA
This sequence comes from Synechococcus sp. HW_metabat.21, assembly GCA_018623875.1. Taxonomy (GTDB): domain Bacteria; phylum Cyanobacteriota; class Cyanobacteriia; order PCC-6307; family Cyanobiaceae; genus Vulcanococcus. The sequence continues at coordinate 2,745 of JAAZUZ010000183.1, read as the reverse complement.
TCGCTCCAGATCTCAGGGCCCGTGGTGTCGTGGTGCACCTGGGGATTGGCCGGGTTCACGAACTGCTGCAGCAGCACGTAGCGATCGGGGTCGCTTGCCGCGATTTCCTTGGCCCGGTTCACGGCACCGGTCATCCCCAGACGGCCTTCGGTGAGCTCCAGGTGGGCCCCAAAGGCAGTCAGCAGCTTGCGCCGCTCCAGGCTCATCGTTTCCGGCATGGTCAAGGTGAGCTTGATCCCCTTGCTGGCGGCCACGAAGGCCAACGCAATGCCGGTATTGCCGCTAGTGGGCTCGATCAACTCCTTGCCGGGACCCAGCAGACCGTCGCGCTCGGCTGCCGCCACCATCGCCGCACCAATCCGGCACTTCACCGAATAGGCCGGGTTGCGCCCTTCGATCTTGGCCAGCACCCGCGCACCGCAGCCCTCGGTGATGCGGTTGAGCTGGACCAGTGGGGTGCGGCCGATCGTGAGGCTGTTGTCGCTAAAGATCGCGGCCATGGGGCTTTGGGCTGCACACACATCAATTGCCGCACCCTAAGAACTAGGAAGGCAAATAGGGAAACCGTTTTTAGGGTTCGGTTGATTTTGTGATCGGGCCGTGGACCCCAAAACCCTGCGTCGCATCGCGGCCGTTCTTCTCTTTCTGGCGGGAGTCGCCTCGATCGCACTCCCCTTCGTTTCCGCAACCGCGCTGACGTTGAGCATTGGCGTGATCGCCGCGGTGGCCGGCGTCACCCAACTGTTGCGCCTGGGTCAGGCCAAGGGCACCAAAGGCAAGGTCTTTCGCGGCCTCTCCGGCCTCTTCTATGTCGTGGCAGGGATCTGGGTGGTGGCCTATCCCGTCGAAAGCGAAATCAGCCTGACCCTCTTCGCTGGCCTGCTTCTGATCGTCGAGGGGGTGATGGAGCTGGCCTCGTCCGCCGCCAGCCAAGCAAAAGCCCGGGGGCTAGTGCTGGCCGATGGTCTGGTGACGGCACTGCTGGGCGGTCTGCTGGTGGCCGAATGGCCCAGCGACAGCCTCTGGGCCGTCGGCACCCTCCTTGGGATCTCCCTGTTCTTCACTGGGTTCAGGCTGCTGACGGCTGAGTGACCCCATCGCCCCGTTTCATCGTTGTCGGAGCAGGGCCCGCTGGATTGAGCCTGGCCCTGCAGCTGGCCGAAGGGGGAGCCGACGTCGCGCTGATCGAAGCCAGCGAGCGCTTTAACCGGCAATTTCGCGGCGAAGCCCTGATGCCAAGCGGCCAACAGGCCCTGGCCCAGATGGGACTACTGCCGCTGCTGGGGGAGCTGCCCCAGCGGGCCTTGGAAGGGTGGAGCGTCTGGCTGGAGCAGCGGCGGCTGTTTGTCGTCGCCGAACCAATGGGGTCCTTGCAGCCCTGCACCCTGGTTCCCCAAGAGGCTCTGCTGGAGGCACTGCTCGAGCGGGCGCGGCGCTGCCCGAGCTTGCAATGGCGGCCCGGCCAAGCCGTTCGCAGACTGCTGAGGCAGGGATCACGCATCAGCGGCATCGAACTCAGCAACGGCGAGCGCCTGGAGGCCGAGCTGGTCATCGGCTGCGATGGACGTGGATCCCTACTGCGTCACCAGGCCGGAATCGAGCTGAGGTGTTCGGGAGAGCCGCTGGAGTTGCTCTGGTTTGAGCTGCCCGGACCTGTCCCCAAGGACTGCGTTTGGGGATTCCAAACCCTCGTGGCAGGAGGTCAGATTGGCAGTGCCTGCCTGAACGCTTCAGGCGATCTACAACTGGCCTGGCTGCTCAAACCCGGGGCAAAGCGGGACGAGCTGTCGTCTGAAGAGTGGGCGCAGCGGCTGGCCAACCTGGCACCGCCCCCCTTAGCGGAGGTGCTGATTGAGCGTGGAACAAGCCTGAGTGCACCCGTGCGCTTCAAGGTCCAGGTGGGCATGGCAGAGCGATGGCAGCAACCCGGCCTGCTCCTGCTGGGTGATGCCGCCCACCCGATGAGTCCGATTCGCGCCCAGGGGATCAACCTGGCCCTGCGGGACAGCGTGGTTGCCGCTAGAGCCCTACTGAGCGGCGGGGACATGGACACCGCATCCATCACGATCGAGCAGCAACGGCGACCTGAGGTGCGCCGTTTGCAGAAGCTCCAAGAAGCTGAGGCTCGCCAAGGACATCTGATTGGATCCAACAGCCCACTGCGCTACGGGCTGACGCTGACCCGCGGATTGATGGGGCCCATTGCCAAAAGGGTCTGGAAGGCCAGACAAGGGCCCCTCAGAAACGGACAGCCAGAGCAGCTGCCAAGGCCACGGCTCGAGCCCTAAACCGCATCCTGGTCTCGAGCGAGGAGACCGACGGCAGAGCAAAGAGATCCTCTATTTCCAGCCGTTATCAACCATCAGCTTGAGTGCTGGCTTCAATTGTTTCGCTAGATCGCTGATGGAAACACCATCGGGCACCAGCGCGCCGTAATCCTTGAGCTTTTCAGAGCTGCCGTAACCAATCAGGGGGTATTCAAACGTTGAGCGCGCTAGTGCAGCGCTGCCACGCCGTGACGTCAAATACTCAACAAGCCGGACACTTTCAGCAAGATTTTTCGCCGACTTCGCGATTCCTACAGCACTGATGTTGACGTGCGCCGGCACAGGCATGGTCAAGGCAACATCGCGTGTCAGCTCAGCATCTCTTGCACCATTACCGCCAGCCTGCATTCGCGCTAGGTAATAGTGATTCACCACAGCAACTCCACAATAGCCTTGCGCAACCGCACGAATTAAAGAG
>JAAZUZ010000182.1 GCA_018623875.1 Synechococcus sp. HW_metabat.21 | reverse complement strand
GGTGCTGCCCATCGCGCTGATCAGTCCGCCGATCTCCATCGGGCCGAGGTCCGTGCGCAGGTCCTTGCCTGCCACGGCCAGGAGCGCGGGAAGGCGCACCAGACTCTCCGGTCGGGTGATCTGTTTGAAGAGGGCCTTCAGCACCAGGCGTTGGCGATCCAATCGACCGATGTCACCCATCTCGTCGTGGCGGAAGCGCAGGAAGCCTTCGAGGTCCCTGCCTTTGAGGACCTGGCGGCCGGGCTGCAGATCGATGTGTAGGCCTTGGGTGTTGTCGTGATACCACATGCGCTTGGGCACATTCACCTCAAGGCCGCCCAGGGCATCCCCGAGGCGCCGGATCACGGCCAGGTTCACCAGGATGTGATGCCGCACGGGGCGACCCAGGTGTTTGGAGAGCTCCGCTTTGACGGCCTCGGGGCCGCCATAGGCATAGAGGGCATTGGCCTTCACGGGGCCAAAGCTGCTGGAGTTGATGTAGGTGTCGCGGGGCACCTGAAGCAGCTTGGTTTCCCCGTTCTGCACACGCATCGTGTACATCACGTCGGTGTTGCCGCCACCGACGTCGGTCCCGAGGATCACCACATCGGCGTCGCTCAGGCTGTTCCAGCTGCTGAAGGGATTGATGAGCTGATGGCGCTCGCTCACCTGGGGACTACTGAGGTAGTCCGCCACCGGGGAGGCCAAAAGGAGTCCACCACCCAGCCCAAAGCCAATCGCGGTCAGCATCGCGCCGCGTTCGTCGCGGCGGCGGGGCATCGTGCTGGCTGGGGCTGTGTTCAGGGTGGGACTCTTCATTCTCACAATTTATTTCCTTTTCTGCCGCCATCTTGTGGTGCCCCCTGCATTGGTGCCACTTCTTGGGCTGGTTAGAGAGCGAGAGCCTCGTCCTGGCGCAGTCCCGCCTGAACCCGCCAGAGATTGACGTAGGCCCCGCCGGCCGCGATGAGCTCGTCGTGGCTGCCGCTTTCCACGATCCGTCCTTGGTCCATGACCACGATCCGATCGGCATGGCGCACGGTGGAGAGGCGGTGGGCGATCACCAGAGTCGTGCGCTCGGCGGTGATGCGATCCAGGGAGCGCTGGATGGCGGCCTCGGTTTCGTTGTCCACTGCCGCCGTGGCCTCATCAAGAATCAGCACGGGCGGGTTTTTGAGAATCGCCCGGGCCAGGGCAATGCGTTGGCGTTGTCCCCCGGAGAGCCGTTGGCCCCGCTCCCCCACCACCGTGTCGTAACCCTGGGGCAGGGCCTCGATGAAGCGGGAAGCCTCCGCCAGTTGCGCCGCCCGCTCGATCGCGGAGCGTGACGCCTCAAAGCTGCCGTAGGCAATGTTTTCCGCCACGGTCCCGTGGAAGAGGAAGACCTCCTGGCTGACCAGGCCGATGGCCTTGCGCAGGTCCCCCAGCTCCAACGCTTGGACCGGTTGACCATCGAGGCGGATCGTGCCGCTGTTCAGCTCATAGAGGCGCAGCAGCAATTTGACGATCGTGCTCTTGCCGGAACCCGTCGCACCGACGATCCCCAGGGTGCTGCCGGCGGGGATCTCCAGGTCAAAGTCCCGAAGCAGGAGGTCCCGGCCGCTGTAGCCAAAGCTCACTCCCTCAAAGCGGATCTGACCGCGAACGCTCTGGCGGGGCAGGGGACGATCGCCGCTGGGGATCGCGATTGGGGTGTCGACCAGATCCAGAACGCGCTGGGTGGAGGCCATGGCCCGCTGGTAGTCATCCAGGGTGCGCCCCAGGCTGGTCAGCGGCCAGAGCAGCCGTTGGGTAATGAAGACCAAGAAGGAATAGGTGCCGACGTCGATCGCGCCGCGCCAGGCCTGCAGGCCGCCAATCACCAAGATCGCCAGGAAGGCAAAGAGGATCGCGAAACGAATCAGGGGGATGAAGGCCGCCGAGAGGCGAATCGCCCTGCTGTTACTCGTTTGGTAAGCACGGCTCTGCTCACAGAGACGTTCGCTTTCCCATTGCTCCGCCGCATAGCTCTTGATCGTCAGCATCCCGCCCAGGTTGTTGGCGAGGCGACTCGCCAGATCGCCTGAGCGCTCCCGCACCTCGCGGTAGCGCGGCTGCAGTCGCTTCTGGAAGTGCAGTGAGCCCCAGAGGATCAGGGGGATGGGCAAAAACGAAACCCCAGCCACCGCCGGAGAGAGCCAGACCATCGCTCCCCCCACCGCCAGGACGGTCGTGATCAGCTGCAGGACCTCGTTGGCTCCATGGTCGAGGAAGCGCTCGAGCTGGTTGATGTCGTCATTCAGGATCGCCAGCAGGCGGCCACTGGAGCTGGATTCGAAAAAGCCCATTTCCAGCCGTTGGAGATGGGCATAGGCCTCCAGCCTCAGCTCGTGCTGCACCGTCTGAGCCAGGTTCCGCCAGAGCAAGGCATAGAGGTATTCGAACAGCGACTCCGCGCTCCAGATCACAAAGGAGAGTCCCGCCAGGACCCCGAGTTGCCCCGGGATCGAGGTCACCCCCCAGCTGGCCAGCCAGGAGGTGTCCTGCTGCACCACCACGTTGACCGCCAGGGCGATCAAGACGGGTGGCGCCAGGTCGAACAACTTGTTCAGTACCGAGCAGAGCGCGGCCAGCCGCACCAAGCGGCGATGGGGCCTCAGGGTGCGCAGCAGGCGGCGCAGTGGGGGTTGGGCTGGAGTCATGGCGCCATTCAAAGGCGCCGTGCTGAATTCAATATGAAGCTGCTCACTGGGAACTGATTTCTTGGTTTCACCAGCGTTAGAACCGTGGTGTCTCCAACAGGAGGGTGTCTATGACCCGTTCGAGATCGTTTCATCGCTTTCATCGCTGGACCGCGAAGCTGAGAAGGCGCTCGCTCCGCAGTGCCCTGCCGGAACCCCGTGAAGGCGAACTGCAGCCGACCCATTCCGTCTCTGAGGTGCGTTGCAAGGAGTGGCAACGCGATCAACTGCAGGATCTGATCGAGAACGAAGAGCTCGAAGTCATCGTCTGACACCAGTCCAGCGCGAAGCCCGCTCCTTCAATCCATCAAAAAATCCCTGGACGCGGGCCCCAATGGAGCCCGGCCAGGGATTTTTCTTGTGGCTTTGAAGACGTGATGCCCGAAGGCACCGCTCGATCACCAGCGGTTGCCGCCGCCACCGCCGTAGCCGCCGCCGCCACCACCGCCGTAGCCGCCGCCGCCACCGCCGTAGCCACCGCCACCGCCGTAGCCGCCACGGTTGCCGCCGCCGCCGCCGTAGCCGCCGCGACCGCCGCCGCCGCCGCCTTCACGGGGGGTTGCTTTGTTGACGCGGATCATGCGACCCATCCACTCGACGTTCTGCAGATCGTCGATGGCTTTCTGCTCGTCAGCGTCGTTCGTCATCTCCACGAACGCAAAACCGCGCTTACGGCCGGTCTCACGATCGAGGGGAAGGCTGCACTTGCTCACCTCGCCGTACTGGCTGAACAGGTCAAGCAGATCCTCTTGTTCGGCTTGGAACGAGAGGTTTCCAACGTAAATGGTCATTCCTTAGACGGAACCTGAAAACTGATTCTTTGGTGCTGTGGGGTTCCGTGTGGAGCCTGGAAGCTTTTGGAATCAG
>JAAZUZ010000041.1 GCA_018623875.1 Synechococcus sp. HW_metabat.21 | reverse complement strand
AGTGGTGGCGCCGACCAACGGCGCGTTGCCCAGCTCATCGATCAGGGGCCCTGGCCCGTGGCCGATCCTGCGGTGATCGAAACACGCCAGGAGCAGCCCGATGGCGTCCAGCTCGAGGCGGTCGCGCGGGTGCTGCGGCATCGCGAGCGGCTGATGGCGGTGAATCCTGCGTCGGGGCCCGCCTTGGATCAAGCCCTGCGCTCAGCCTTGACCCTGCTGCTCAAGCCGAAGAACGGTGCGCTCACCCCTCCGGCGGGTACGGCCGTGGGACTGCGCTACCTGCGCGATCGCATCTCGGTGCCGCGGGACATGTCACTGCATGCCGCACGCGCCTTGCGTGGGGCCCTGGAGGCCACGGCCGCCTTGGATAGCCAGGAGCAGCCCGCGCCCCTGCCGGTGCAGCACCGCCGCGACCAGAACCCGGTTCCCTTTCTGAGCGAGGCTTAACGGCCGCTGATGGCGGCTTTTTTGTCCATCAGGTACTGCACGAGTTCCTGTTGCAGTACCACCAACTCGCGGGTGCAGCCGCGGAAGGCCGCCCGGTGACGAATCTCTTCGTGGCGGGTGTTCAGATCACGCAGCATCAGTTCGATGGCATCGAGTTCAGCCCGGTTCATCGAGGAGCGCTGCAGTCCTTTTGAAGATATCAACTGCCCTCAAAAACGCTGGCTAGCGTTCAGTCATCCACATCAATGCTGCTATGGCCGCTTGGAGAGCGTCATCGGCTGCGGCCTGTACGGCGCTGGGTTTGCTTCTGTCCGGGGTGGCCGATGGCCTTGGAACTGAACCCGCGTCGGCTGTTGAACTCCGTGGGCAGACCTACTTCGCGAATCCGCCCTGGAAGGTGGATTTCACCAACTACAACTGGTACGTCAACCAGGCCCAGGGGCAGTACTACTTCACGGTCACCCTGGCCGAGAACGCCGGGGCTGGTTTGGGGGGGCTGGTGATCACCCAGACCCGCGGCGTGGATCGCACCTTCTCGCTGGCTCCCCAGCGGGCGCGGGCATTCCTCGGCCGCCCACGCCGGGAAGGAGCCGCCATTCCCGTGGAGGCCTCCTTTGACCAGGCGACCCGCACCCTGCGGGCGGTCTTCCCCGAGCCGCCGCAACCGGGGCAGGTGGTCACGCTGGCCCTGCGGCCGCCGCTGAATCCCACCTGGGCTGACACCTATCTCTTCGCCGTGCAGGCACTGCCGGCGGGGCCGAATCCGGTGCCGGCCCCCTTGGGGGTGGCCCGGCTCGAAATCATGAGCCGTTTTTGGTGATCCGTCCTCGCCAGCTGGCGGCGGCGAACACCACGGCCATCGCCAGATAGCCCTGAGCCCAGGCCGCCCCGGTCCCCCAACCCAACTGCAGGTTGGTGTCGCTGGCACTGAACTGCCAGGCGTTGATGAGGCCGAACCAGGAGCAGGCGGCCGCCACCAGGGCGGTCAGGCAGGCGGCCTTGAAGCGTTGCTCGATTGCATAAACGACCATCGCAGCGAGGAGCATCGCCGTGATGATCTGCCCCTGCTCCAAGGCAAAGGCGCCGGCGGCCCAGACATCGGCCTGCTGCAATCCCTCCAGCAGTTCTGGGCCAAAGGGGGCGTCTGGACCGCCGGCACCGCCGGCCCGCAGACCGGCCTTAATGAGGAGTGCTCCCCAGCCCGCCAGGCCAGGCATCAGCCCCATGGCGACGGCCGCAGCATGGGCGCGGGGGGTGGCGTCAAAGGCCTGGCCGGTGATCACCAGGCCGATGTAAAGGACGATCGCCATCCCGGCTTCGATCGGCACGATCTGGCCCACGACGCCAAAGAGTCCAAGTAGGCAGGCGGCGCCCATCAACAGGCCGTTCAACCAGGAGTAGCCGATGCGGGCTCCCATCCCTTTCCAGCCGGGATGTCCGATGTAGATCGTCGTCGGAAAGCAGGACCCCAATCCCGCTGCAACCACGGTCCCGAGGCCATTGATCAAGAGGGAGCTGCGCACGGGGTAACGATCCCCAGCGGCCTCAGCACTCTCGATGTTCTGCAGGGAACCGAGCACGTTGAAGAGTCCCATCGGCACGATCACTCCGAGCCAGGGCAGCAGTTCTCCGCGGGCCGCCCAGAGACTGCCGAGCGCCAACTGGGGCCAGCGCCAGCCGATCTGGGCGGTCGCCAGGGACCAGCGTTGGGGATCGGTGTCGATCAAGCCGCTACTCCAGGCCAGAACACTGCCCACCAGTACCGCCAGCAGTCCGCCGGGGATTGGAAAGCGGACCTTGCCGTAGTAGGTGGCCAGAATCACCGCCAGGACCGCTAGCCCCACCAGGGGTTGGGCGTAGGTGCGCAGCAGGAAGCCCAAGGCGATGTAGCCCAGAGCAATGCCCGCCAAGGTGGAGAGCAGCGCCGCCCGCGGCAGCCAACGCCTCAGCCAATCGGCGCAGAAGGCCCCGCAGGCTTCGATCAAGCCCGAGCCCAGGCAGGCCACCAGGCCTGCCTGCCAGGAGAGCCGCACGGCGCTGGCCTCATCGACCCCCTGGCTGAGGGCGGTGAGCTTCACCGGCAGCATCACCAGAAAGATGTAGGCAAAGAGGCTGACCGTGTTGATGCCATAGGGCAGGGCCGTGCGGTCAGCGCGCCCCTCCCGCTGCGCCAGCCGATAGGCCTGCAGGGCGTAGGCGCCATTGCCGATCAGCAGGCTGATGCCCGTGGCGGGCAGGATCGTGCCGAAGACCAGGGCGTCGGGGTAGCCCAAAACCCCCCGGCAGAGCCCAAGGATCAAGAGGATCTGGATCAGGTTGTCCAGGCTCAAGCCCAGAAAGCCATCCAGGTCGCCGCTGACCCACCAGCGCGGCCCCGTCTTGCTCGACTCAGGCGAGATCATGGCGGCAGTTGCATCACCTCAAGCATGCAAGCCAGCTGGAACGGGACCGTCATCGCTGAGAGCGACGACATCGTCGTGGTGGAGGGCAATCCCTATTTCCCCCGCGCAGCCCTGAAGCAGGAGTTCTTCCGCGACAGCAGCCACACCAGTAGCTGCGGTTGGAAAGGCACCTGCCGCTACTGGGATGTGGTGGTCAACGGTGAGGTCAATGCCAATTGCGCCTTCAGCTACGAGACCCCCAAGCCCGCCGCCGCTGAAATCACCGAACGGGTGGCCTTCTGGAAGGGGGTCAAGGTCAGCTGAGACTCGGCAGAAATGCTGATTGACGCCCTTGGGGGCGTCGCTTGGATGAAGGGGTTGCCCGCTGATCCTGGCGATGCCGAGTTCGAAAGACGCCGCGAGCTTGATCCTGCTGGCCCTCTACGGCTTCATCGCCCTGCGGCTCGCGCTCACTTGGTTGCAGCGCCGCCGTCAGCGCCGCTGGCGCAGTGCTCCCCATTGCCTCCTTGCACCGTCAAGGCCCAGCGCAGTGGGTCGCCCTCGCTGAGCGTTATGCAGTTTTTGCATGGTGCGCTGGATTCCGTGACATAGGCCCTTTGCCAGTGGGAATGCCCTTAAGGTCGTGCTCTCATGGGTCGTGGTGATTGGATCGCTCTGCTCCGAATCGAGCCATCGATCCAGCCGATGCCGCGGTGATGCGGGCCTTGGCGGCCTATGTCGCGGAGAACTTCGCCAGTGATCTGCGCATGCCGGACCTCGCGGCCCATGTGCACGTCAGTGTTCGAACCCTTCAGAACCTCTTCCATAGCCATTGCGGTGAACCACCGCTCAAGGCCCTGAGACGTTTCCGCTTGCATCAGCTCCACGGACTCGTCATGGACCGTCCCTGGACCCCCCTGCGGGAGCTCTATCGCCAATCCGGCCTGACGGGCTCGGTGGCCGATCGCGACTTTTTCCTCGAGATCTACGGCCTGACCATCCGTGAACACCAGGAGGCTTCCCGGGTGAAAACCGTGTCTCCCGCTGTGCCGTCGGTGTTGACGGAGCTGCCAAAGGGGGAGCTGCGCCACATGCTCGAGCTGGCGGCCTAGGGCAGCAGCGAGGAGTGGTGGTGCTCAATGCGCCACTCCCCATCCCGGTACGCATAGACAAAGGTGTAGCGGGCCTTGACCCAGCCCTGGCCATCGAGCTCAAAGCTGTAGTTGCCGGCATCGATGGCGACATTGCAGTCGCTCTGGATCACCCGCTGGTCAATGCGGCCGTTGGGGTGTTGGCTCAAAAAGCCCTTGAAGTAGTCCTCGATCCCGGCTGTGCTGGTGCGGGCCTGATCCGAGAGGGTGGGCAGGAGTAGGGCATCGGCTTGGTAGAGGGCGCTGACCTGGGCGGGATCCCCGGTGGCCAAGGCCGCGTTCCAGCGGTCGAATAGGGCTGCGACTTGATGGTCTGAAAGGGAGTGGCAGCTGGCGGCATCCGCCGCCATCGCACGGTTTGCCCCGACACAGAAAACGGCGAAGAGCGACAGCAGGAGGTGAAAAAACCGGCTTAAGTTCGGGCGATGGCTTTGCGTCTGCCTCCGTTTCATCCCCTGCCGCCCCCGACGGAGGGCAAACAGGCGCTGTTCGAGGTCCCGATTCAGGATCTGCATCCGACTCAGCTCTGTGTGGGCATGGCGGAGATCGTCAGCCGCCAACGGGATTTTGCTGAGGATGACCCAAAAGAGCAGCGGCGGTACTTAAAGCGCAAACCCACGCCGCTGGTCCGCAGTGCCGCCGGTGACCTCTGGATGGTGGATCGCCACCACCGTTTGCGGGCGCTACTCGAGCTGGACCCCAACGCCACGGCTTTTGGCTATGTCGCCCTCGAGGTGCCGAGTGCGGATCCCGCCGTTGTGCTCGCTGAGCTGCATCGCCGCGGCTGGCTCTACCTCTATGACGGCCGCGGCTTGGGGCCGCAGCACCCCTCAGTTCTGCCCCCCACCCTGCTTGGAACCCAGGACGATCCTTACCGCAGCTTGGTCTGGAAGTTGAAGCGCGAAAAGGTGATCGCTTCAGCGCCGTTGATTCCCTTCCACGAGTTCCGCTGGGGCGCCTGGCTGCGCAGTCGTCAATTGCCGCCCTTCAGCTCCGCAAAACTCGAGCCGGCCCTGCCCGCCGCCCGTGCCCTAGCCCGCTCCCAGGGGGCCGCCCAGCTCGCCGGTTGGATCGGTCCAGCCTGACTACCTTGCGGGTAGAGCGAAGGATTCCGGCCGATGTTTCGTCATCTCCTGGTGCCAACGGATGGCTCAGAGCTCTCCCAGCTGGCGGTGGATCAGGCCCTGGAGATGGCCAGTGAAATCGGTGCCAAGGTCACCTTCTTCCACGTGCAACCCAGCTTCTATGGCCGCCCTGACGTGGCCCTCTATGGCGAAGGTTTGGTGCTCGATCCGCTCTTGAGCGAGCAGTTCAACAAGGCCAACGCGGAGTACGCCGAATCGGTGTTGGCGCAAGCCAAGGCCAAGGCCAGCGCGAAGGGCGTCGCTGCCGCTGGTGCCACCTCGGTGAACGCCGTGATCTATGAGGCGATCCTGGAGGCGGCCAGTGAGAACGGTTGCGATCTGATCTTCATGGCCTCCCATGGCCGCCGCGGTTTGGCGGGCCTGGTGCTGGGGAGTGAAACCCAACGGGTCCTGACCCACGCCGATCTGCCGGTGCTGGTCTATCCCGGGCGCGGCCAGGACTAGGTCCCGCCCTGCACGCTGGTGGCCTGCTGGATCAGCTGACCGGCGGTGGCCGCGTAGACCTGCTCCGCCTCCTCAGCGCTGCGGCCCACGCAGGTCATACCCAACTTGCCGTACTCCGAGAGGCAGCCCAGCAGGTGGAAGACGCTGCCCCTCAGGCGAGCGGGGTCGTAGTGCAGATCGGCTTCCGCGACGATGTCGATGAGATCTGCCGGCAGCAATCCCCGCAGGTTGGGATGGGTCAGGTTGTCGGTGGCCATGTAGTGCAAGGCCTGGCCGGTGGGAGAGAGAAATTCACCGGACTCCGCATCGAGCTGTCCCGTGGTGATCGCCCGTAGTGCCATGTAGGGGTGGGTGGTTCCCCCCTGGCGCAGGTTGACCTCGATCGCCTGCAGGTCCCACTGTCCATCGACCAGGCGGGCGATGAAATCGACGGCGTAGCGCTCTAGGGCCCCTTCGGCGGCGAGGGCTTCGCCGACGGCTTGGCCATGGCGCATCAGGTCGAGCCGATAGGCCTGATCCGCGGGGAAGCGGCAGCCCTGGTAGGTCTGGCCGTTGGCTCCCCCCAGGATCTGTTCGTGGGTGGAGAGCACCTCCACACGCCCACCGGGGTGAATGGTGCCTTGCACGCTCGGAGAGCTGAGTTGATCGCCCCCCTCCAGCCAGGCCTCCACCAAAGCCCCCTGCTCCTTCAGCAGGGTGAGCCAGCCTTGGGCGGGCATCGGCAGGTGCTCCAGTTCCTGGCGCAGCCGCTGGCGACGGCCGGCCGCTGAGCACGCCTCGAGGCCCAGTGGCAGCAGGTCGAGGGCGGCGTTGCCCTCACCGCTGATCCCTTCGTTGAGCTTGATGACACAGCGTTTGAGCTTGGGGTGCTCCTCCCAGAGCGTGGCCGTGACCTCGCTGAGGTCATCGAGGTTGTGCACGAGATCGCTCCCCGGCGGATGGGGCACACCGCAGCGGGCAAAGAGCTCACGGCTGCCGGCCTTGCTGCCCCAGTGGCCCAGGGCGGGGTCGGTGCCCAGCAAGGGAATCTGTAGGGCTTCCGAGAGGCGTTTTTCCAGCTCGGTCACCACGAAGCAGCTGATGAAGCTGCGGCCTGGGCGCAATTGCTCCTTGATCCGGGCCAACAGCGCGGGGCGCTCCAGCAGCTTTTCGGTCAAGGGACGGTTGGAGGCGTCGTCGGTGTCGAACAGCTGCAGCCGCCGGCGGGCATGGGAGGTGGGCACACCGGGCAGGAGTTCCAGCACCGCATCGACGACAAGCTCCGGGAGCAACTTGCTCGTGACATAGATGGCCCGTACCCCGGGGTCCCGGAGCCGAATCAGCGAGAAGAGCTGCCGTTCCTCGTAGTGGTGTGCTCCGGTGACCAGGGCCATCAGGGCCTTGTCCATCGTTAGGGAGGGCACGACGAGCACGTCGAATTGGCCGCTCTCGCCGCTGTGCTCGCAGCCCCAGCCGGGCTGCAGTTGCGCTTGGAGTTCCCGAAACGAGAGGGTCATCGCTGTGCCGTCTCCCATGGCTCGCATTCTTCACGCGCGAGCTGCGATTGGCTGCGGCTGAGTGCGATCAGACACAACACGCCCAAGGGCACTGGGTAGAACAACAGCCAGCCCACCGCCTGCTGGTCGATGAGCCACCCCGCCAGCAGTGGTGCCGTTCCGCCGAAGAGGGCAACGGAGAGGGAGTAGGCCAGCGAGAACACAGCACAGCGTTCACGGCTGGGAACCAACAGCGCTCCGAGCAGCCCCTGGGTGCCAAGGACCATCATCAAAGGAACGACCAGGAGCAGTAGGGCAATCGTCATGGTCAGCACGGTTCCTTGAAGACCCAGCCAGAGCGCTGGAACCACCAGGAGCAGCGCCGCGACATTTCCCCATCGGTTGATGCGCAGCAGGCCAAAGCGATCAGCGAGGGCTCCACTGGCCATCACCAGCAAGACCCCTCCGGTTTGGATGGCGCTGGCATTGGCATTGGCCGCTGCGGCTTCTCCGCTTTGGCGCACGCTGAAGTCCACCAAGAACACCATCGCCAGGTAGAAGACCACGTTGGTGAAGCCCACGAGCGCCATGACCTTCAAGACCAGTCGCCAACGGGTCACCAACTCCTGAAGCCGCTCGACGACCGCAGCATTGAGCTGCCTCCAGGTGTCGGTCCGTGGCGATCCCAGGCTTTCGGGCAAGCGCCGTTGCATCCACACCGCGAGCAGGACCACACCCGAGCCGAGCAGGAATGGCAGCCTCCAGGTCCACTCGGCATTGGGACTCCCGCCGAACCACCAGGCGGAGAGACCTGCAGTGAGGGCGGCCAGGCTGAAACCGAGCTGGGCTCCCGCGCTGGTCAGGCTGCAAACCAGACACCGCTTGCCTCTCGGAGCGGTCTCAGCGTTGAAGGCGATGCTTCCGGTGAATTCCCCTCCGACGGAAAACCCCTGCACCATTCGAAGAATGGTGAGTGCAAACGGAGCACGCCATCCCCAGCTGTCGTAGTTGGGTAGACAGGCAATCAGGAGACTCGACAGCCCCATCAGATACAGGCTGGCGCTCAACAGAAACCGGCGTCCGATGAGATCGCCCAAGGGGCCCAGAACAAGGCTTCCGATCGGTCGCATCAGGAAGCCAACGGCGAACACCCCAAAGGTGGAGAGCAGTTGGAGTTGGCTGTTCTCTTGCGGGAAGAACGCCTGACTCAAGGGGACAGCCAGGTAGCCATACATGGCGAAGTCAAACCACTCCATGGCGTTTCCAGCGATCGCCGCGAGAGCCGCGACTGAGCGAGAGCTGCTCTGGTGGTGACGAACCATGCCGGAACTTTGGCCGTTTCTTCCCGATGACGCTCGCTTTGGCTAAGCCGGAGACAGGACATCTTGGTGACGTGGGCTCCGCGGCTCCCCAGTTCTGTTCGCTTGAGGCCCTAGGCGAGTGGCATCCGTTGATCGATCGGCAGGATCCGATCAGCCGGATCGAAGAGGAGAACAGCACTCGCCTGCCCTGGTTGGTCCCGGAGCGCCATCGGCGCATGGCCGAGAGCCCGTTCGCGTTCTTTCGGGGGACGGCGGCCCAGATGGCAGCGGACCTGGCTCCGCTGCCCCGCAGTGCCCACCGGGTTCAACTCTGCGGCGATGCCCACCTGCTGAACTTCGGCTTTTATGCGTCGCCGGAGCGCAGCTTGGTCTTCGACATCAACGACTTTGATCAGACGGCTCCTGGGCCTTTTGAGTGGGATGTCAAACGTCTCCTGGTCAGTGTCGTCTTGGTGTCGCGGCAATGGCAGTTCGATCGCGAGGAGCAATTCCGCTTGGCGCGCAAGGTGGCAGGGGCCTACCGCAAGGCGATGGCGGATTACGCCAAGCTCCCCACCCTGACGCTTTGGAACCGTCTGCTGCATGTCGAGCGCTTCGTCGAAGCGCTACCGCAGACAGCCTTTCGCTTGCACCTCGAGGCGGCCGTCGCCACAGCCATGCGGCGCTCCGGCCGCCACGCCGTTCAGAAACATTGCGAGTTTCGCTCGGATGGGACCGGGATGATTCGCCATGAGCCGCCCTTGATTTGGCGCCATGCCCTGCTGGATCCCCACCTGCTCTGGACCTCAGAGCCGGACCTGGATCCGGCCTCCAGCCCAAGCCACGGCGAAGCGATCGCCTTCCTCCTCGAGCGCTATCGCGAAAGCCTCTCTCCCCGTCGCCGCCATCAACTGCAGGACTTTGCCGTGATCGACACGGCTGTGAAGGCCGTTGGTGTCGGCTCCGTCGGGACCCGCTGCGCGATTGCGTTGATGAAGGGACCCCACCCCGACGATTGGCTGCTGCTGCAAAGCAAGCAGGCACTCCCGTCCTGCATCAACCAGCAGTTGGGAGGCGGCTCAGGGCATGACGGTCAGCGGATTGTTGAAGGTCAGCGCCTGATGCAGTGCGTCTCGGATCCCTTTTTGGGCTGGACTTCAACGCCGAAAGGCATCCCGATGGTCTGGCGGCAGCTCCGGGATTGGAAAGCTTCGATGTCCCTCGATGAGATGAAGCCTTCCCCCTTGAAGGCCTACGCCAAGCTTTGCGCCTCGGTTCTCGCCCGGGCCCATGCCAGAAGCGGACAGCGCCAGGCGCTCCACGGCGCGCTTGGGGATGACAAAGCATTTGATCGGGCGATGGCCAGCTTTGCGGTGGCCTACAGCGATCAGGTGGAAGAGGACCACCGCGCCCTGCTGCAGGCGATGGCCTCGGGCCGCCTCACAAGCTCAGACTGATCTGAACGCTGGTGGTCAGGATCCCTGGGACGGGCTCCTCGCGCCCGCTTGGATCGAAGATCCACTGCAGGGTGGGTTGCAGGTTCAAGTTGGGATTGAGCTGCAGCCGGTAGCCGAGTTCCAGGACGCCCTCATAGGGCCGATTGGGGTAGTCCGGTGGCGCACTGGAGCTGAGGCCAGCGTGGCTGCCCCCCAGGATCAGCAGGTCCTGGGGACGGCTGGGAACGACGCCTTGGATCACGACCCCACCCCCGATAAAGCTGGGGGCCTGGTTCAGGCTGAAGTCCGGCGAGTAGGCCGCGCCAATCCAGACCCGATCATCGAGTCCAAGGCGTAATCCGCTCTTCCAGGTCGCGCTTCCATAGACGCCTTCGCCCTGGAAGTCCGTTGTGAAGCCTCCAATTGACAACAGCGCAGCGGGCAAGGTGGCGGTGGCGGCAACACCGTTCTTCGGGGTGTAGTTCAGCTGCAGGATGTGGGCATCGCCGACCTGGGTTGGAGTGAGGTTCACCGGTGCCCCGAGGGAGGTGATCACGGGGATGGCTGTTTTCAGGTCAAACCAGCCGTAGTAAACGTCGAGCTCCTCGAAGGGGTGTAGATCCAGCCGTGCCGCGAGGGTCGAGAAGGGCGTAATCGGGATGTTTCCCGCATAAATGTTGTAGGTGTTGTTGAGCGCCGAGTGCACATAGCTACTGAGGATCGGGGCCGTCATTAAGGTCCCGTCGAAATCGCTATTGATCGGGATAATCCCAGCGCGCGCTCCAAGCCAGCCGCTTCCCGCATCACGCTCTAGAGCGAGTTCCGTTGGATAGAACCCGGCGGGATAGGCCAGGGTTTGTGGGTTGAGAAAGGCGCCAATCCGGCTGGCGTAGCTGACATCGCCAGCGACGTGGTTGACGTTGAGATTCAGGCTCCAGTGCTCCAGCTCGACCCAGTCCGTGGGGTCCGAGCCCAGGCCAGCTCCGACCTGAAGATCAAGAGCGGTGTTCTGAATCCAGGCCGATGTCTGCGCCACTCCGCCGATGGGGTTCGCCATCGGCTCGGCGCTGTAGTTGATCGAAAAGCGCAGCCATTCCGGCAGCTTTAGCGCTTGCTGCAGGCTGAAGGACGGATGGGCGGCGGCTTCAGTATTGGGTGTCTCGACTTCGCCGGCCCAGCCACTCGCTCCAAGGAGCAGGCTCAGCAGGCAGCCCAGGGATCCAGTGGCGAGGCCGCGCAGGATCACTGTGGCGTCACAAGATGTCCGCCCATCTTGGCGCGGTTGATGGCGTTACGCCTGGATCTTCTTCAGTGCCACTGGGCCTGATTGAGGCGCCAATTCAGGGCCTCACCGGCGTGGAACGGCACCAAGGTTGTTGGCGTCGTGCTGCCGTTCTCAAGTTCCATGAGGCCAGGAACCGCCTCGTCTGCCTCGTTGCGCTCCAGCTGAACGGTGCCCGTGTTGAGCGGAAGCCCGTAGAAGGTCGGGCCATTCACGCTGGCGAAGGCCTCGAGGCGATCGAGCACCCCCTCCTCCTCGAAGACCTGGGCGTAGCTCTCGATGGCACAAGGAGCGTTGTAGATCCCGGCGCAGCCGCAGGCTGATTCCTTCGATCCCCTCGGGTGGGGGGCGGAATCGGTGCCCAGGAAAAACTTGCTGCTGCCGCCGGTGGCCGCCTTACGTAGGGCGAGGCGATGCCGCTCCCGTTTGGCGACCGGCAAGCAGTAGAAGTCCGGCCGCAGGCCCCCTTGAAAGAGGGCGTTGCGGTTGATGTGCAGGTGATGCGGGGTGATCGTTGCCGCCAGGTTCTCCGGCCCCGTTGCGACGAAGTCCGCCGCATCGGCGGTGGTGATGTGCTCGAACACCACCTTCAAACCTGGATGGCGCGCGAGCAAGGGGATGAGCTGCTGCTCGATGAAGACGGCCTCGCGATCAAAGATGTCGACTGCTGGATCGGTGACCTCGCCGTGGATGAGCAGCGGCATGCCAATCCGCTCCATCGTCTCCAGGACCGGT
>JAAZUZ010000040.1 GCA_018623875.1 Synechococcus sp. HW_metabat.21 | reverse complement strand
TTTCATCGGTGGCCTCGAGGGTGCTGACGGTATCGATGCTTTGCACGAACACCTCCGGCGCCAGGGGAGCGGCCTTGACCTTCTGCGGCGGTCGTCCTGAGGGGGAGCCGCAGCCAGAGAGCGTCAGAAGTCCAACGGCGGCCAGCACTGGCCAGAGCGGTTTAGGCATGGGTCCTCCGGGCTTTGAGTTGGAGCTCCCAGCCCTTGATCAACCTGTAGCTACTGGGCACGACAAACAGGCTTAAGACGGTGGCCACCAGCAGGCCGAAGAACACCACGGTGCCGATGCTGATTCGGCTGCTGGCGCTGCTGCCACTGGCGAGCAGCAGGGGTAGGAAACCCGCCAGGGAAGAGATCGCCGTCAGCAGGATCGGCCGCAACCGGGAGCGGGCCGACTCGCGGATCGCCGCGTCCAAGCTCAGTCCCTCCCGTAGGCGCTGGTTGGCAAATTCCACGATCAAGATGCCGTTCTTGGCGGCCAGGGCCACCAGGACCAGCAGTCCCATCTGGCCATAGACATCCAGCGGTAGACCCCGCAGCACCAGGCCCCCGAGGGCCCCCAGCAGGGCCAGGGGGACGGTGATCAAGATGATGAACGGGTCAAGAAGGTTCTCGTAGAGGCCGGCCAGCACGAGCCCCATCACCAAGACCGCCAGGGCAAAGACCCGGACGGTGCTGCCGCCGGAGCGCCGCTCCTCTTCGGCCAGCCCCCTCCAGGCCAGGTCAGTGCTGCGTCCGCCGAGTTGCTGTTGCAGCCGCTCCAGTTCGGCCATCGCTTGTCCGGTGCTCACCCCAGAGGCCGGCAGGGCGCGGATGCTGATGGAGCGCACCAGGCGGCTGTGGTTGATCGTGCTGGCTCCACTGGAGGCCTCCACCTGCACCAGCTGACCGACGGGGATCAGGGCTCCCGTCTTCGAGCGCACCTGCAGGGCCAGTACGTCATCGATGTTGCGCCGTCCGCCCCCATCGAGTTGAACAATCACCCGGCGGACCTGGTCCCCCTCAAAGCTGTCGTTGACGTAGCTGCTGCCCAAGCTGGCCTGCACGGTGCTGATCAGCTGGCTCAGCTCGACCCCAAGGGACGCCATTTGCAGCCGATCGGGCTCCAGGCGTAAGAGCGGTGAATCGGCGCTGAAGCGGGTGGAGACCCGCTCGAACTGTCCTGTGGCATTGGCGGCCTGGATCAGCCGCTGCGCTTCGCCGGCAAATTGCTGCAGGGACAACTGGCCATTGCTGGTGTCGAGCAGCTCGAGCTGGAGGCCCCCCTCGCTGCTGAACCCCCGCACGCTGGGCGGTTGGCTGACGATCACCGTTGCCCCAGAAATCGTCTTGCGCAGAGCACGGTTCAGGCGTTGGGCCACCGCCTTGGTGCTGGGGCGGCCCGGTCCCCGTTGACCGATCGGTTGGAGACGCAGGAAGAGCAGCCCCTTGTTGGGGGTGCTGTCCCCGAACGACCGTCCGGCATAGAAGTTGCCGGTTCGAATGGCTGGGTCCGCCGCCGCCAGTTCTTGCACCTGCTGCATCACGGCCTCGGTGCGCTGTAGCGAAAGCCCCTCCGGTAGGACCACGACACCCCGCAACTGGCCGTTGTCTTCTTGGGGGATGAAGGCCGTCGGTCTCCAGCTCAGGCCCAGGGCGGTGAGCAGCAGACCCAGCACGACGCTGGCCATGACGCGGCGGCGTAGCCGCAACGAGCCCTCGAGCCAGCGGCCATAGGGGGCCTCCAGGGACTCCAGCCAACGCCGGGGTGGATCGATCCAGCGCAGCAGCCAGGCGGGCTCGCGCTGTTCGGCGTGGAGCAAGCGACTGGCCGCCACCGGGGTGAAGCTGATGGCGTTGAAGGTTGAGACCGCGATCGCCGCACTGATGCTGATCGCGATGGGGGCATAGAGCCGGCCCACGCTGCCCTCCAGGCCGATGACGGGGAGGAAGACCACCACCAGCACCAGGGAGGTGGCGACCACCGCGCCTCCAAGTTCGGCCATCGATGCGCGAGCCGCCTCGAGGGGGGAGGCGCCGGCTTCCAAGCGTCGGCCGATGTCCTCGCTGACGACGATGGCGTCGTCGACCACGAGGCCCGAGGCCAGCACCATTCCAAACAGGCTGAGGGTGTTGATCGAGCCCCCCGCCAGCTTGATCAGGCTGATCGAGCCGAGCAGTGAGACCGGGACGGCCAGGGCACTGATCAGGGCGAGGCGGCTGTTGCCGAGCCCGAGCAGCAGGGCCAAGAAGACCAGCAAAACCGCATCGCGAAGACTGCCGGCCGTCTCGCCAATGCTGGTGCGAATCGTCTCTGCTTCGTTGACGATCAGCTGTAGATCAATGCCCGGGGGAATGTCTGGCTGCAGTTCTCTGAGGGCCTGCTCCACCGATTCACTGACCGCGAGGGCGTTGGTGCCATCCCGTTGGTAGACGCCAATCGCGATCGTGCTGCTGCCTTGGAGGTTGGTGGCGACGGCGTCGTAGCTCTCACTGCCGAGGACGACACGGCCGATGTCGCTAAGCAGCACGACACCACCTTCGGGCCCCTCACCCACCACCAGCTGTTCGAGTTCCTCGGGGCTGCGCAGCCGACCTTCCATCTCCAGCGGCAGGGTGGTGGCCTGCCCGGGGAGCATCGGCGCTTCACCGGTTTGTCCGAGGGCGGCCAAGACGTTTTGGGCCTCCAGGGCCCGTTCCACCTCGTTAATCGTGAGTTGACGTTCCAGCAGTGCCGCGGGGTTCAGCCAGATCCGGAAGGCCAGGGGGCTGCCGCCGAACAGACGGACATCACCGACCCCTTCGACCCGCTGCAGTCGCTGCTGCACGACCTGGCTGACCCAGCCGTTGAGGAACTGCGGCGTGTAGCGCTTCGGATCCGCGCTGAAGCTCAGGATCATTAAGAGGTCATCGGAGCTGCGCCGGACTTGGACGCCGAGGCGGGCGACCTGGGCCGGGAGCCGCCGCAGGACCTGGGCGATCTCGTTTTGGGTGTTGACCTGGTTGAGTTCCGGGGAGCCGCCGCGGAAGTTCAGCTGAATGCTGCTGCCGCTTCCGCTGCTGCTCGAGCGGATGCTCCCTAATCGCTCAAGTCCATTCAGTTGCTGTTCGATCAGGGCCGTAACCCCCTGCTCGACCACCTCAGGGCTCCCCCCGGGATAGGAGCTCCGCACGCTGACCCGCCCCGGAGCAATGCCGGGCAAGTTCTCCACCTGCAGGCCGCTCAGGCTGAGGGCTCCCATCAACAGCAGGAGCAGGCTCAGCACCAAGCTGAATACGGGCCGTCTCAAGAACAGATCTGAGAGGGTCCGCCTCGGCGGAGTCATGGCTGACTGGAGGGCAGCTCAGCCTGGGTCAGCCCTGGCTGTTCTTGCAACCACATCAAGGTCGCGCGATCGCGGGGGCTGAGCTCGAGCACGGGGATCGGTCCGGCTTTGACGGCCAGGGCATCGCCCGCTTGGTCGCTATGGCCCCAGAGCCCAAAGGCGTGGCCCAGTTCATGGAGGGTCGTGGCCTGGATCGCCGTTTGGGCTTGGCCAGGGCTGATCAGCAGGGTCACCAGCGGCTCCCGTTGCCAGCGCTGCTGCCGGCGCACATCCTGCAGTTGCAGCAGGGCCCGTCCGTTGCTGGCGCGGTTGTTGCGCAGGGGCGGCCGGCGGCGTTCCACTCGAACCTGGGCCCGCAGCGGATCGGAGACGCGCTCAATCGGCAGCAGTTCTTGCCAGGTGCGCAGGGCGGTGCCGACGGCTCGATGCCAGCGCTGCTCCCAGATCGCCCCGGGACCTTCGGCTTCCACGGGCTGGACCCAGACGCACCAGTGCCGGCGTCGCGGCCAGCCCGCCGGGGTCGTCTTCAGCCTGTCGCTGTAGCCAACGCGGCTGGCCCCGGCCGCTTCGATCAAGAGCGGCCCTTGACCAGGCCAGGGCCGCACCTCGGAGGCGACGGGACAGGGATCTGGAGGCGGCAGCTCCATCGCTGGGATTAACCGGGTAGGCCGACGCCCCGGGCCATCAAGGTGGCGAGGAACGGAATCAGGGCAAAGCCCACCAGTTCGATATTCAGGATCCAGGCCAAGCGCTTCGCCAGGGCTTCGCTCACCTGGGGCAGCTCACCTTTACGCAGGGGGATGGCCCAGGTGATGTAGGTGATCGTTGGGTAGAGGGAGAGGCCACCCACAGAGAGGTAAAGGCCGACCTTCCACCAGAACAGGGGGTTCTCCGTATAGAACTCAGAGCCCTGACCGAAGTACATCACCCGCAGGATGCCGCTCACGAGCAGGGCCAGGGCGGCCATCCCGTAGACGACGTCCGTGATCACCATCAAGGTGGCGTCCTTGCGGTTTGGGTTGGGCTGAATCAGGCGGCGTTCCAGCACCAGGGCGCCGAAGCAGAGCATGAAGCTCAGGTAGTGGACGTAGGCCACGCCGGCTCGGGTGAGGACGGTCGGTGCGATGTCGGCGATCAGAGCCGGGGCGGGCATGGCCTTGGGCTGGAAGGGTTCAAGACCGTAGCGACTAGAGGGCTGCCCTGGTTTTGTTCAGGCTTTGGAAGCCAATCTGCAGTTGCGAAGCAAATATGAATTAGGGAACAACTTTGAAACTTGGAAGCTTTTTAGTGCCTTTTTTTATTGAGCAAAAAAGCTCTTAGGTTCAAATCAGCAGATCGCGCAATCATGGCCAGCTCGCTGAGTGCTTTCTTGGGTGAAATTGGTCGTCACCAATTGTTGACACCAGAGCAGGAGCTGATGCTTGGCCGCAAGGTACAAGCGATGGTGCAATTGCATGAGCGCTGCGCTATGGCTGGTGGTGTCGGTGAGGCCTGCAGCTACAACGACATCGAAAAGCGCACGATGCGTGTCGGCGAGCGGGCCAAAGATCAGATGATCACCGCCAACCTGCGCCTGGTGGTCAACTTGGCTAAGCGTTACCAGGGCAAGGGTCTTGATCTGTTGGACCTCATTCAGGAGGGCACTCTTGGTCTGACTCGGGCGGTGGAGAAATACGATCCCACCCGCGGCCACCGTTTCAGTACTTATGCCTACTGGTGGATTCGTCAGGGCCTGAATCGTGCGCTTTCGACCCAAAGTCGCACGATTCGGATTCCTGTCAATGTCAATGAAAAATTGACACGCTTGCGGGCGGCGAAGGCGCGCTTAATGCAGCGCAATGGCATGGCGCCGACATCCCAACAATTGGCGACGGCGATGGACTTGCCGCTCGATGAAATTGAGGATTTGCTGGGTTGTGAGCTGCGCAGCGTCACAGTCAGCCTGCAGGGCATCGTTAAATCCAAATCCGATCCGACGGAGTTGGTGGATGTGCTCCCCAGCGAGGACCTTCCGCCGATGGAGCGCTGCGAATTGGCGGAGCGTAATGCTGCCGTTTGGAAGCTCCTGGATCAGTCCAACCTCACCCCCAAAGAGCGCACCGTGGTGATGCTGCGCTTCGGCTTGGATGGCAGCCATGAATGGCGGACCTTGGCCGAGGTGGCGCGCCTGCTCGGCTGCAGCCGGGAGTACTGCCGTCAGGTCGTCCAACGGGCCCTGCGCAAGCTGCGCAAGGTGGGGATTCAGAGCGGCCTGGTCGACGTCAGTTCTGTCGTCCAGTAAGTCGGCCTTCAGAATGGTGTCATCGCTTGAGGTGACACCAGCCCATGGCTGTCGATCCTGCTGCCCAGCCCATTGATGCTCAGGTGCTGGGCAGCACCGAGGTGGATGAGGGGGCGCTGCGCCAGCTGCTGCGCCGCGCCGGTCGCGCCATTGCTCGGCCGGCTCTGGAGTGTCTGGAGTTGATGCTCGATCCGGGTACGCCACCGCAGGTGCGCCTGACGTTGCTGGCGGCCTTGACCTATCTCTTCGTTCCGGTCGATCTGATCCCTGATTTCATTCCGGCTGCGGGCTTTAGCGATGACCTGGTGGCTTTGACCGCTGTATTGGGGCTCTGCACGCGTCACATGAGTGACCCCATTCGGATCCGGGCGCAACGCAAACTGGATCGCTGGTTCCCCCCGACGCGCTGATGGCTGCTCTGACCTCTGAGCAGTTAGACGAACTGCAATCGTTTCTCAAGGACTGGCTGCGCCACAGCGGCCGGACACAATCGGATTTGCGCCGGGCGCTGCGGGCCAGTTCGATTCGCATGCCGGTGCTGCTCGATGAGCTCGATCGCACCTACCGGCGCGATGGTCTTGTGGGGTTGGCGGAACGGCTCTGTGACATCGAGGCGGTCTGGCAAAGCGAGGATCAAGGAGGGGGGGATGTGGCCGAGGCTTCACCCGCCGTCGAGGATTCCTTGGGCCAGTTGGACCTGCTCCTGGAAGAAATCCGACTGGAAGTCGGAGACGGCTGACGGCAGCCGTCAGTCACGTCACAGTGGGTGCACGTTGCACCGCTGAGATGTCCCGCACCCGTTGGCTGGCCTGGGCTTCCGCCGTTGCCCTGGGCGCGGCTTGCCCCGCGGCCGTTCAGGCCCAGTCGGAAAGTTTTCTGTGGGGACCGGGCAGCAATGTGGGTCCCGCGACGAGCGTCGAGCCCAAAAACTGCGTCACTGCAGCGGACGGCAGTATCACTTGCGACACCAAGTTGGTGAACCCCCCGGGGGATACTCCGGCGAAGCCCCAGTACACGCCCTTTCGTAATTGAAGTCTCTCTTTTGTGATCGCGCCTTCCTGAGAGGGATCTCAGGGTTTGAGCGCGCGCTCGCCAAGGTTCTCTCGGTCGCCCTCACGGTGGTCTTGGTGGTGGCGACCCTGCAACTGCTGATCGTCCTGGGTAGCGATCTGCTCGATCTTCAGGTCAATTGGACCGGTGAGGGCCTGGTGGGTCTCCTGGATCAAGTCCTGGTGATCTTGATTGCCGTTGAGGTCCTTCAGAACCTCACCGCCTATCTGCGGGAGCACGTCGTTCAGATCGAGTTGGTGCTGGTGACGGCCTTAACGGCCGTTGCCCGAAAGGTGATCATCTTTCCTCCGGGGATGCAGAAGGACCCGGCCGTGCTGATCGGCCTGGGGGTGGCGATCGTCTCCCTGGCAGCGGCCTATTGGCTGGTGCGCCAATCGCACCTCAAGCGTCCGCCGACCAGAACAGAGCCAGCCACACCGTCCCAGGATCCGGATCGGTTGCCGTAACCCGATGCCGGCGGTGCGGGGCAATCAAGAGTGCATCGCCGACGCAGAGGTCACGCGGTTGGTTTTCGTCTTCGAACTGGAGCGTCGCGCTTCCGCGTAGGAGCAGGACCCATTCACTTTCCGCTTGGTCGTACCAGCCTTGCGCCGGGCTGATGGCTTGGCAGGAATGAATGCGCTCGAGTCGCCAGTGTTGGCCCCGGGCGATGACCTCGGTGTCTTCCTGGCCGGCGGCCGGGCACTCACCCCGCAGCAGGTTGGGTTGATCCGATGGTCCCGCCGGTTTCGATTGGCTGTCCCCCCATCGCCGGCCAATGTCGAAGCCGAATTGGGCGGCCAGTTGCACGACATCGTGGTGATTGCTGCAGTCCCGCAGCGCTTGGCGTAGCTCGGGCTGAGCCTCGCTCAAGGCCACGAAGGCATTGAGTTGCTCGATCTTTTTGAGGAACTGTTGGAGCTGCGCTTCGGCCATCAGTTCAGTATCGGTTTCAGCGCTTTGCTGAGGTTGAACCGCTCAAAGGGGACTCCGCGGATCAACACCATTTCTCTCCAGCGAATGCGCCAGCCCAAGGAGAGGAGCAGTGGGGTGGAGATCAAGCTGGCTTCGGTCTGCAGCTCCGAGAGCTTCTCCTGCGCAGCTGCAGTCTCCGCGGCTTCCACCAAGGCACGCCCATGGCCCTGGCGTTGGGCCTGGGGATGGCAATACAGCAGCGAGAGTCGCGTGTTGGGATCGCGCAGCGCAAAGGCGAGTAGTTCTCCGTTTAAACCTTCGCTGGCTAGGCCTTGCCCCCGCGCCAGGGCCGCATGGAGGGAGGGACCTTGCGCGGCCCAGGCTTCTCTTTGTGCCTGTGTGTACAGCTTCTGGTCGCAACTCAGGACCGCCTGCTGATAGATGCGGATCGCTTCAGTGTGCTCCTCCCTGCGTAATTCTCGGATCCGATGCATCGAGGGCTTGGTTAGTCAACTCCTTGCCGAATTCTCCCTTGATTTGGATTTCTTGCCGCTGGTCGCTAGCTAAACCGTGCTGTATGTTGCAACGGTATCCGGCTAACACCCTCTACTTCGATGCTCACGGGTTCTGATCTGCTGGCCAAAGTTAAAGAACTTGGCGATGTTAGTAAGTCCGATATCGTCCGCGCTTGCGGTTATGTGTCCTCCAAGAAGGATGGTGGCGAGCGTCTGAACTTCACAGCCTTCTATGAGGCTCTGCTGGAAGCTAAAGGCGTTGAATTGGGCGTCAGCAGCAAGGTTGGTAAGGGTGGCCGCAAGCTCAGCTACGTCGCTACCGTTCAGGGCAACGGCAACCTGCTGATCGGTAAGGCTTATACCGCCATGCTCGATCTGCAACCCGGTGACGAGTTCGAAATCAAGCTTGGCCGTAAGCAGATTCGTCTGATCCCCGCTGGCGGTAGCGACGAAGACGAGGAGTGATCATCAGCTTGAGCGGCTGAGTTTCACCTCAACTCCTGAAGCCCCTTCGATTGAGTCGGAGGGGGTTTTCTCTTGGGCCCAGTTCAGGACATGTTGATAGTCCTCGGGGTGGCAGCTCAGCAGGATCAATTGCAGGCCCTGCTCCATCCCCCGTTGGAGCATGCCCTGCAACTGGGCGAGACGCTGACGATCGGTATTCGTGAAGGCATCATCAAAGACCAGTGGCAGAGCGCCGTCATAGGCCTCCATTAGGACTTCGGCCATGGCCAGACGCAGCGCCCCCGCCAGTTGTTCGCGCATGCCACCACTGAGTCGCCCAAAGTCGTAGGCCTGGTTGTTTTGCAGCAGTTGCAGTTGCTGGAAGCCCTGCTTGGGATTGAACTCCAGTAGGGCCCGCTCATTTCCGGCATTCAGCAGCACACCGAGATAGGGGTTGAGGGCGGCGCAGAGCGGCTCGCTGTAGCGATTCGCGAGCTCGGCTTGGGCCTGATGGAAGTGCTCCTGCAGGAGTTGGAGAGCTCGGGCTTCCCGCTCCTGATGCTGCCTCTCCCGTTGCACGTTCTCCAAGCGCGCCTGGGCCAGCTCCAGTTGTGCGCTGGGGTTTTGGGCTCCGAGGCTGGCGCAGCGTTGTTCGTTTTGCCCCCGTTCATTCAGCAGGAGCTCTTTCTCCTGGTTGAGTTGCTCGAGCAGTTGTGCGGCCCCCAGGGAGCCGGGGCGCTGCTGCTGCAGCTGTTGGCGTTCCGCCTCGATGGCGCCCAGGGTGCCTCGGCGTTGCAGAAGCTCCTGCTTGAGTTCGTTCAGCCGCTCGGCGCTGGCCTCGGGGGATTCGCCTGGGGACTCCTCCTTCAGCCGGGCGTTCAGCATCGCCAAGGACCCGGCGAGTTGTTCGAGGCGTCCGCGTTGCTGCTCGAGCTGGCGGGCCTGAACCTGCTCTTGTTGGCGCTGCTGGTTCTGCTGTTGTTGTTGCGCTTCGATGGCGCTGCTCTGCCGCTGGATGCTCTCGCGCAGCTCGGCATCCAGCGCCTCAAGTGCCGTGGGGTCCTCCGGCAGCTCCTCGGGGTCGGCCAGGGCCATCGCCCGCTCGAGCTCGACCTGCCGCGGCAGCAGTGCAGCGAGTCGCTCGCTGAGCCCGGACCAGGGGATGGCCTTGGCGGCTTGGCGCAGGGTGGAGAGCTCCTGCTCAAGGCTTCGCCGTTGCTGCTCGATCGCTTCCGCCGCTTCGCTGTTGGCGGCTCCCAGTTGT
Organism: Synechococcus sp. HW_metabat.21; assembly: GCA_018623875.1. GTDB lineage: Bacteria > Cyanobacteriota > Cyanobacteriia > PCC-6307 > Cyanobiaceae > Vulcanococcus. The sequence goes on along the minus strand of JAAZUZ010000040.1, from coordinate 2,036 downwards.
TTCGCGAGTAGCCCGCACTCTGTGCGGCAACGCTCCAGTTGGGCTTGGGACTGGGGTAGGGCATCGCCGCCACCGGGACTCACCCGCAGGCGCACCCCATCACCGACCTGTAGATCGCTGATGCTGTTCAGTTGCCTCCGCTCACCCGGCTGGAGCAGTGCTCCGCCCAACTGGATGACTTGATCGCTTTGGAGCACCTCGATGCTGGTGGCCATGGCCTCGAGCCGCGCTTCCGCTTGAGCGACGGCCTGCTCGGCCTGCCGCAAGCTGCGCACCTGCTCGGCCGTGATCGGCGGTAAGTCGGCCAGGGTCTGCTTGAGCCGGGAAGCGTCTGCCTGCAGGCGGTTCATCTCCTGCTGATGGGCCTCGAGCTGATGGCGTTCCCGCCGCACTTGCTGCAGATCCAGCCGCTGGCGAACCCGCTCTTGCTTGGAGCGCAGGCCTTGCAGATGCTGCTGAGCAGTTTTGCTGATCTGCTCTTGGCGCTCCTGCTCCGCCCCCCGTTGGGCCTGCTGCGCGAGGGCCTGCTCGAGTTGCTGTTGCAGCTGGCGTTGTTCCTTCTGTTGCTCCTGCTGGGTTCGCTCGAGCTCCAGCCGTTGTTTGAGCTGCCGCTCCAGGGACTGGCGCTGCAGCAGCACTGGCTCCAGTTCGGCCTGGAGCAGTTGCTGGTGTTGCTCGAGTTCCCGCTCCCGCAGCAAGCCTGGCCGCAGGTCTCGATCAATGGTGCTTAGGCGTTCGTCGATGGCCCCCAGCCGCTCCATCGCCTGCTCCAGATCCAGAAGCTGTTGCTGGGCCGCGTTGCAGTCTTCGAGGCCCTCGTTTTCCCGCTGGATGACCTGGGCGAGGGGTGAGCCAGCTTTGATGCGCCCCGTTGCCGTGAACAACTGAGCGAGCCGTTGCTGCAGTTGCTCGATCACTTGGCGATCGAGGGGTGACTGCATCGTTCCGAGGTTGGTCTTGGCTTGCAGTTGCTGCAGCAGCCGCTCGTAGTCGTAGCTCTCTGGTTTGCCCTCCAAGGGATTGAATCCCGAGTCCCCCTGACGCACCCAGAGGTGGGCCCAGCGATCGGGCAATTGGGCAATCCGCCGACCTTCGATGGGGCCCTCGAGGCCCAGCAGGCGAGCTAGCTCCTCCTCTGCGGCGGGACCGCTATGGGCTTGGCCCTGCTGGTTGCTCAGCTGACAGGTTCCGCCAGCCCCCGCAAAGCGTTTGCGCAGGGTCCATCGCTGTCCCTGGGCGGCAAAGCAGAGCTCGATCTCCGGTAGGCCGCCATGGGTGCGTGAGCGGAGTTCCTCGACGCCCCGGCCGGTGGCGGTGGAGCGCAGGAAGAGGGTTTTGTGGAGCGCCTCAACCAGGGTGCTCTTGCCGGATTCATTGACCCCGCCAATCAGGGTCAGCTGACGGCCAAAGCTCAGCTGCAGGTCAAGGTGTTGACGGACCCGTTGCAGGCGGCAGGAGAGCAGATGCATGGCTCAGGTCCCCGTGCAGCGGTGCAGTTCGGCCAGGGCCAGCTGGAGGAGTTCACGGCGCTCCTCCACCAGTGCGCTGTCCTCCAGTTCGCTCTGCAGGCGTTGGGCGACATTGGCGATCAACGGGTCGCTGGGCCTTTGGCTGAGGGCCTGGAGTTCACTGGGACCTGGAGCCTGGGCGCAGCGGCCCCGGCGCTTCAGCCGCAGGAGTTGGGCCTCGAGGCGCTCCAGCAGGGCGTCGTAGCGGCGATGGCCCTCGAGGCTCAAGCTGCCGCTCTCCTCCATGAGGAGGAGATGCCGTCCGGGTTCATCCCCGAGCAGGGTTTGGAGGGTCGCTTCCAAGCGCGCCAGCTCGTCGTCGCCACTGAGGTGGACCGCCGTGGTGTGCCACTGCAGGGCTGCCGTGGGGAGTGGTGTGACCTGGGGCAGTGACCCCCGTTCGACTTGGATGGCCAATACGACGCCATCGCGGTAGGCGTCATGGCGCGGAAAGCGATCGGGCTCCGGGGTCCCGCTGTACCAGCCTTTGGCATGGACCTGCTTGAGGCCATGCCAATCGCCCAGGGC